>JAUNBN010000178.1 GCA_030527085.1 Oscillospiraceae bacterium | reverse complement strand
GCGGTGGTCTCCTCGAAGCCTGGGGTGACGTTCAGCTCGTGCACGAGGCCGTTATCCTCGGCGCGCCTGAGTATCTCATAGGCCTCCTGCTTGCTGATGAGGCGGTGATAGCCCAGGTCTGAAAAGCTTATTGCGTTGTCGTTGAGGTACATGCACATGTCCTCTTCAAGATGTCCGCAGCCCTCGCCCATGAGGCGGCGGGAGCGGCGGCAGGAGCAGGGGCCGACGGAGATGGCCTTTGCGTTTTCGATGAGTGTGGACAGCTCGTCATAGGAGGCGGTGCGGGAGTTGTTCTCTATCGCGCTCTCCACCGGTATGACACGCATGAAGTTCATGCCCGCGCCCAGCGCCGGGGCAAGCATCCCGACCCTGCGTCGGGTGTATTCCTCGAAACATTCGCCGAGGACGGGGTAGCGGTCGCACTGTTCGCGGTTTGCGAGAATGCCCTCCATTATGCCGGGCACCCAGATGGGGTAATAGTAGCACAGCTGTCCTCCGGACATGCGGGTGCGGATGACGCCCGCCACGCGCAGCTTTTCAAGCTGCTGCGTTGCAAATTCCACGCTGCACTTCGCGCGCTTTGCTACTTCCTCTGCACTGCGGTTGGCCTCCAGCCGCAGATGCATCATGATCCTGCACATATCGTCATCGACGATGGGCTCGAGGATCCTGTACTCGGGGTCGTTGTAGGTGATACCTGTGTAGGTCAGGCTCTCCAGGCTGATCTTTGTGGCCAGCTTGAGAATGTTTGGTCTTTTTGCCATAAGAAGTCCTCCCCTTGGCTAAAATAAAAGTGACGTTTTCTTAACATACTTCGATACTTTAGGTATATCACATATGCAGATTCTTTGTCAATCTGGACATTCATTCCTGCACAGATATTCGCGCGGCGGAAAACTAAAAAAACGGAGCGATCCCGCATCGCTCCGTTTCCATATGTGTAATTGCCGCTGCGCCGGTGCTATTTAAGTCTGATCACATGGAGCCACAGGACTAAGCCTTATAATTGCTATTTAATGAGGCTTTATCCGGCGCAACGGCAACCTACGTACATATTATGTGTCTCAGGCTCCATTTGGGGACATCCCGGGCAAAAAAATTTTAAAAAATGCAGCGGATCATCTGAAAATGCCGCCCTGAGCCTTGGTTTCAGGCCGTCACAGTGTTGGTCGTTTTGGTCTGAATGTAGCCGCCGCTGTCGTCTTTCGCGTAAAAATCCACTACCGCGTAATAGCTGCGGCCGGCGGTGGCGGCATAATCCACGACGGCGGAGTGCCTTTTCGTATTGCTCGCCACCATATACCCGTAGCCCGGGTATGTGTAGTATATGGTCGCCGCCAGCAGGCCGTTCGTCTGATATATCTGCACCTTGGATACGCCGAGCTTGTCCATCACCATTTTGGTTCTAGCAACAAATTCGATATGGATATGCCCGCCGCCGGCTCGCGTCAGCGTGGCTACGGGGTCGGCAAAGCAGTCGCTGGCCTTCGTTTCGGCGGCGAGCGCCGGGCCGCCCAGCAGCATTACCAGCGCCAGGACAAGCGCCGCAAGCTTTAAAAGCACTCTTTTCTTCATGCAGGTCTCCTCCTCATTCCAGCTCTCCGTAGATGGACTCCACGGTTTTTATCATCTCGTCACGCGATTTAAAGCCGATGAAGCTGCACACTATATCCCCGTCTATCCACACGCAGACATAGTCCTCAACATTGCATATAATGTAAAACGTCAGCTCGCCGCAGTGCAGCACCTCCGGGTCGCCCACATTTTTGCAATACTCGGCGCTTCGCGCCATAAACTCGCCGTCTTCGATCAGCCCGTATTCGATATCAATATATTCATTGTCCCTGGCCAAAAAGCAGCCATAGACGCTGCCGAAAAGCGGATGGAAATCATCGAAATACAGGTCCTGCAGCACGAGCCCCTCAGGCAGGTAGGTGGGCAGCATTTTGCTGCTGATGCCCGCCTCCGTCATAGCGGCGGCCAGCTCCTGGAGCTGCTCGGGTATCTCCCGCTCCTCGTCGCCCGGCATATCCACCAGGCTCCGCTCGCTCACGGGCGCGCACAGCCAGAGATAATCCTTCGTCCAGGTGGCCACGCCGTCGCTGTTTTTGGATTGTCTGGCAGAGACCGTGATGGCGCCCGAAATCACAATTGCCATCACCGCTGCAATTATGCCGCCGGTCCTCAAGAGCTTTTTCAGCGGAAAGGCGCGCCTGGGCCCGCTCTCCCGGAGCCCGGCTTCTTCACCGCGGCGCTCCGGCTCCTCAGCCCCGGACAGATGCTTCCGCCTGAACTCCTCCCAGGAGCTGTCGGCGTCAATGCCGCCGTCGTCGTATTCCTCCCGGCGCACGAGCTCATCGGTTATGCGGCAAATCATATCTGTATCGGCGCCTTCATCTCCAAGCTCGTGATCTATTCTCAGAAAGTCCTTCAATAAATCGCTGCTTATGCCGTCGATCCCGGATGCATATTCATTTTTATCATTTGCATTGCCCGACATCAGAAAAACTCCCTTCGCCGGCGCCCGTCGAAAAAGCGGACCGCAGGCCTGCAGTACTTGTAAAATATATGTAACAAACCGGCCCCTTGGGGACATCAAAATAAAAACTTTTTATAAATCCTTCTTAATCAGCTCCGCAAGCTTCTTTTTCGTGCGCTGCACCCGTTTTTTGCAGGCCTCCTCGCTTATTCCAAGCTCCTGCGCCAACTCTTTTATCGTGTAGTTATATATCACCATGCGTTTGAGCAGCTCATAGTCCTCCTTTGAAAGCATATCCGAATACATGAATTCAAAATGGTCGTCCACATGGGCGCCGCAGTTTTCGATCTTCTCCTGCGGCGCTGTCGGGATGGCCGCAGCGTTCAGGTAAGCGCGGCTGCGCTTTATGTTTCTGCTCACGTTCTTCAGGGCGTTCATTATCCAGCCCTGGGGATTCTCGCTGGAGAGAACCTGCCCGGCTTTGCTGCATACTATTATAAACGTCTCCTGTATCGCTTCCTCGGCCAGCCTGCAGTCTGAAAATACGGTCCGGCCATATGCGTACATTTTTTTGAACATCTCTTTATACAGCGCTTCTATCTGCGCTGTCTGCTCATTGTCTAAATTCATCCACACACACACCTCAGAATAAAGTCAGGCCCTCATATGTCTGTCTCGGCCCACCACTTCACTCATGCGCGTTTCACCGAAATCATTATATAATATTTTTTCTGATTGCTCAACATCAAATGGACGCCGGTACTCGACAAAGTGCGCAAAAAACCGGAGTCGCGGTCCTCAGCCCCCTGATTTTTTTGCCTTTTCGGCGTGTTTTCAGCCGGCAGCGGCGCTTTTCCCACTGGCGAAAACGCCTGAGTTCAAAATTTGAACTCAGGCGTTTTCCGGCCTGTTTTTATTCCTGCTCCGCCGGCGGCTCCATGCATATGCGCCATCTGCGGTAGCGGTCGAGCTCATGATCGACGCAGAGGCTCAGCAGTATGTTGATTATAAACACATCGTCAACAAAGCCGAGTACCGGCAGGCCGTCCGGCAGAAGGTCGACAGGGCTGGCA
>JAUNBN010000177.1 GCA_030527085.1 Oscillospiraceae bacterium | reverse complement strand
AGAGATAAAGGGCCTTATTAAAGCCGAAGCTTTAGTAAGACCCTTTGTTGCTTAATGTAGGGCTTTTAGGTCTGTTTCTTTATTTCGAGTTCGCCCTCGGCTGAAATATCAACTAGGAAGCGCGTTCCCGGCTCGGGGTCCTCGGCAACCATTACGCGACCCAGCAGCGTTTCAACATGCTGCTGTATATAGCGCTTGAGGGGGCGAGCGCCGTAGACGCTGTCGTAGCCGTTGTCAGCCACGCACTCCTTGGCCCTCTCGCTCAGCTCGCAGGAGAGCTGCTTTTCCTCGAGCCTGCGGTTCAAATCGCCTATCAGCAGCTCGACTATTGCGCCTATGTTTTCGCGAGTGAGCGGCTTGAAGCAGACTATCTCGTCGAGCCTGTTTAGAAACTCCGGCCTGAAGGAGCTTTTCAGCAGCGCTTCTATCTCCTCGAGCGTTTCGGGCTGTATCTCACCGGAGGCGTCTATGCCATCCAGCAGCAGGCTCGAACCGAGGTTGGAGGTAAGGATTAAAACGGTGTTTTTGAAATCCACCGTGCGGCCCTGAGAGTCGGTTATCCGCCCGTCGTCGAGCACCTGAAGCAGCACGTTGAAAACGTCCGGGTGGGCCTTCTCGACCTCGTCGAAGAGTATTACGGAGTAGGGCTTGCGGCGCACGGCCTCGGTGAGCTGGCCGCCCTCCTCGTAGCCCACATATCCCGGAGGCGCTCCTATGAGTCGGGAGACGGAGAATTTTTCCATATACTCGCTCATATCTATGCGGACGAGGTTGTTCTCGTCGTCGAAGAGGCACTCGGCCAGCGTTTTGGCAAGCTCAGTCTTGCCCACGCCCGTAGGCCCCATGAAGAGGAAGGAGCCTATCGGCCTTCTCGGATCCTTTATACCCGCGCGCGAGCGCACTATCGCGTCAGAAACGCGCGCTACCGCCTCGTCCTGGCCTACTACGCGCCTGTGGAGTATTTCGGGCAGGGAGAGCAGCTTTTCGCGCTCGCCCTCGATAAGACGGCTTACGGGTATACCCGTCCAGCGCTCTACTATGCGCGCTACTTCGTTTTCCGTTACCTTGTCGCGCAGTAGAGTGTTTTCAGAGTTTTCCTGCGAGGCAGCCTCTACCTCCTGAAGCTCCTTTTGGAGCTTGGGCAGTTCGCCGTATTTTAGCTCGGCGGCCTTGTTGAGGTCATATTCGCGCTCGGCGCGCTCTATGGCGGCGTTCAAATCCTCAAGGCGCTCGCGCAGTGCGCGCACCCTACCTATGCTCTCCTTTTCGTTGTCCCAGCGCGCCTTCATTTCGTCGAACTCGCTGCGCAGCTCGGATATTTCCTTTTGAGTTTCCTCGAGCCGCTCGACAGAGAGCTTATCGGTTTCCTTTTTGAGCGCGGCCTCGGCTATCTCCAGCTGGATTATCTTTCGCTGTATAACGTCAAGCTCTGTTGGCATGGAGTCTATCTCCGTCCTTATCATGGCGCAGGCCTCGTCTATGAGGTCTATGGCCTTGTCGGGCAGGAAACGGTCGTTGATGTAGCGGTGGGAGAGGGTGGCTGCGGCTATGATGGCCGGATCGGTTATCTTGACGCCGTGAAAGACCTCGTAGCGCTCCTTCAGGCCGCGCAGTATGGCCACGGTGTCTTCGACCGTCGGCTCCGTTACAAGAACGGGCTGGAATCGCCGCTCGAGCGCCGCATCCTTCTCGATATATTGGCGGTACTCATCGAGCGTCGTAGCGCCTATGCAGTGCAGTTCGCCGCGCGCGAGCAGAGGTTTCAGAAGATTTCCTGCGTCCATCGCGCCCTCGGTCTTGCCCGCGCCCACTATATTGTGCAGCTCGTCTATAAAGAGAATTATCCTCCCCTCGCTCTTCGAGACCTCGTTTAAAACGGATTTCAGGCGTTCCTCAAAATCACCGCGGTATTTTGCACCCGCTATGAGCGAGCCCATATCCAGCGAAAAGACGGTTTTGTCGCGCAGGCTGGCGGGAACATCGCCCGCAACTATACGATGGGCCAGCCCCTCGGCTATAGCGGTTTTGCCCACTCCCGGCTCGCCTATAAGCACGGGGTTGTTCTTGGTCTTGCGCGAGAGTATGCGTATTACGTTCCTTATTTCCTCGTCGCGCCCTATTATCGGGTCACTTTTCCGGTTGCGGGCGCGCTCGACCAAATCGACGCCGTATTTCTTCAGCGCCTCATAAGTATCTTCCGGGCTGTCTGAGGTAACTCGTGTGTTGCCCCTTACGGCCATCAGCGCTTCCAAAACGCTGTCGCGATCAATGCCGAAGCGCTCAAAGAAGCTCTTTAACTGGCTGTTCGCGCAGGAGATAAGCGCAATCAGTATGTGCTCAACGGAGACATATTCGTCCTTCATGTTCTCCGCCGTTTTTTCAGCTGTCACCAAGGTCTTATCCATATCAGCGCTAACATAGACCTTATCCGCCTCGCGCGCGGAGCCGCCGACCTTGGGCAGAGCGCTTACCATTTCGCAGGCCGCCGAGCGAGCCTGAACTAAAGGCACGCCTATTTTCGAGAGTATACTCGAGCAGAGGCCGCCCTCCTGGTCGAGCAGGGCCGCCAAAAGGTGCTGCTGCTCAAGCACCTGAGCGCTGTTTTCTATCGCTATGCCCTGTGCTGCGTTTATGGCCTCCAAAGACTTTTGAGTGTATTTATTTGCATTCATCTCTATCACCTGATTCTTCCTGAATCTGCCTACACTCTCATCTTACTCACAATACATGAACAAAAATAGAATAAAATAATACTAAAGTATTAATAATTGGCAATCAAAATAAAGGAATGCTAAATATCTCACATGCCCGCCTTTATGCGGGCGAGCGAGCTCTTTTCCAGCCGGCTCACCTGCGCCTGGCTTATCCCAACAGAGCGCGCTACCTCGGTCTGTGTTTGCCCGCATACAAAACGCAGCTGCAAAATTTTCTTTTCCCGCTCTGAAAGGCTCTCAAGGGTTTTTCTGAAGCTTAACTCGCAGAGCCAGTCCTCCTCTGGGCAGCTCGAGCAGCTTATCTGCTCGAACACGCAAGCCTCGTCCGCTCCCCCGTCTGTGTAGATGGGCTCATATAGAGAAACGGGCTCGACCACCGCTTCCAGCGCCAGAACCAGGTCACTCACCTCTATTCCAAGCTCGTCCGCTATTTCCTTAACGCTGGGCTCAACGGAGCGCTCGTTTTGCAGCTTTTCTCGCGCTACCATAGCGCGGTAGGCTATGTCGCGAAGCGAGCGAGTCACCCTTACTGTATTGTTATCCCTAAGAAAACGCCTGACCTCGCCGAGTATCATCGGTACGGCATAGGTCGAAAAGCGAACACCGATGCTGAGCTCAAATCGGTCTATGGCCTTAATAAGGCCTATGCAGCCCACCTGAAAGAGGTCGTCCGGGTGCTCGCCGCGATTCATAAAGCGTTGGATAACAGAGAGCACAAGGCGCAGGTTTCCGCAGATGAGCTTCTCACGCGCGAGGGAATCTCCCTGCCTTACGCGTCCCAGCAGCCTTATTTTTTCCTCCTCCTTCATTAAAGGGAGCTTAGATGTGTCCACCCCGCATAT
>JAUNBN010000176.1 GCA_030527085.1 Oscillospiraceae bacterium | reverse complement strand
GTCTTTAAGGTGGTAACGGCGGCGACGGCGCTCGAGACGGGCTCCAGCACGCTGGAGTCCTCCTTCTTCTGCAGCGGCAGCGTGCAGGTGGGGCCGCACACAATGCGCTGCGCCAACTCCAACGGCCACGGCTCCGAGAGCTTCGTTCAGGCCACAATAAACTCCTGCAACCCGGCCTTCATCGCCATAGGCCAGGCCATAGGCTCCCACGACTTCAGCAAGTACTTCCAGGCCTTCGGGCTCACGGAGAAGACGGGCATTGATTTGCCCGGCGAGGCGACGAGCATCTATATCCGCGAGGAGGATATGGGCATAGTCGAGCTCTCCAGCGCGGCCTTCGGCCAGTCGAACAAGATAACGCCTATCCAGATGATAACCGCCGTCTCGGCGGTGGTGAACGGCGGCTATCTGGTTCAGCCGCATATAATAAGCCAGATAACCGATTACGAGGGCAATATAGTCAAATCCTACGACACCGAGATAAAGCGCCAGGTTATAAGCGGCGAGACCTCGCAGCTGATGGCCGAGATAATGGAGCAGGTTGTGCTCAACGCAAACGGGCGCAACGCCTATGTAGCGGGTTTCCGCATAGGCGGCAAGAGCGGCACCGCCCAGGACCTCACGAGCGACGAGGAGGGCAAGTACTGGGCCTCCTTTGTGGGCATAGCGCCCGCGGACGACCCGGAGATAGCCGTGCTGATAGTGCTCGACAACGCCCGCAGCGAAAAATCTATCTACGGCGGCATACTCGTGGCGCCGATAGTGGGTTCGATAATGAAGAACGTCCTGCCCTACATAGGCGTGGACGCCGTCTACACCGAGGAGGAGCTCGAGACCATAGACGTGGCCGCGCCCGATGTGACGGGCAGAACGCTCACCTCCGCCTACGCCTACCTGCAGCCTTTAGGCCTCTCCTATACTGTCATCGGCAGCGGCACGGAGGTAGTGGCGCAGTACCCGCTGGCGGGACAGAGTCTGCCGCGCGGTTCTACCGTAATACTCTACACTGAGGAGACCGAGCAGCGCAGCGTAGAGGTGCCAGACCTCAGCGGCAGGACGCCCGAGTCCGCCGAGTCCGCGCTGCAGTCCCTGGGACTCAACATAAGAGTGAGCGGCTCCGCCAGCTCCACCGCCGAGGCCGTTTCCCAGAGCCTCGAGGCGGGCGCGAGTGTCCCGGCGGGCAGCGTGGTGGATGTTGAGTTTATAGATAACGCCGTAAACGACTAGCTTCGGAGGTAATATGCTTCTTTCGGAAATACTGACAGGTCTGGACTTCAAGGGCGGGTTTGAGGAGCGCGAGATAGCGAACGTCTGCTCGGATTCGCGCAGGGTCGTTAAGAACTCGGTATTCGTCTGCATTAAAGGGCGCAGCTTCGACGGTCACGAGGCCGCCGACGAGGCCATAAAAAAGGGCGCGGCCGCTGTGGTAACTGAGCGGAAGCTCGGCCTTGAAAACGAGCTGCTTGTGAGCGATACCCGCCAGGCCTACGCGAAGCTGAGTCAAAACTATTTCGGCAACCCCCAGCGCGGCCTCAAGCTCATAGCCGTAACGGGAACAAACGGCAAGACGACGGTGACGAACACAATAAAGCAGGCGCTCTGCTCCCTCGGAATAAAAACGGGCCTTATAGGGACTATACACTGTGAGATAGACGAGCTTACCATACCCGCAAAGTTCACCACTCCCGAGGCCTGGGACCTCGCAGCGCTGTTTTCACGAATGCTGGCGGCGAGCTGCACCCATGTAGTGCTCGAGGCCTCGTCGCAGGCGCTCGAACAGGGAAGGCTGCTGGGGCTGCGCTTCGACTGCGCGGTCTTCACGAACCTCACACAAGACCATCTAGACTACCACGGCGACATGGAGAGCTACTACCGGGCGAAGAAGCTGCTCTTTCAAAACGCGAAGCGCGCTGTTATCAATACAGATGATGAATACGGGAAGCGGCTTGCCAAAGAGATTAAAATACCCGTGACAAGCGTTTCTGCAAAGGAGGACTCCGCGAGCTATACTGCCAAGTTCATTGAGTGCTCCATAACCGCCGTGCGCTTCGAGCTTTGCGGCGACGGCTACCTTCACCGCATACACTACGCCATGCCGGGGCTCTATTCCGTCCACAACGCGCTGTGCTCCGCCGCGGTGCTCTTCGCCCTGGGCATAGACAGATCCGAGGCCTGCGACGCGGTTTCAAAGACTAAGAGCGTGCGCGGGCGCTGTGAGGTGCTTTACAGCGGCGATTTCACGGTCATCTGCGATTTCGCCCACACCGCCGACGGCCTCGAGCAGCTGCTCTCGAGCATAAGGCCCTTTGTAAAGGGCAGGCTGGTAACGCTCTTCGGCTGTGCGGGCGACCGCGACCCGAAAAAGCGTCCGCCCATGGCCAAAGCGGCGGCGAAGTATTCCGACTTTATTGTTCTGAGCTCCGACAACCCGCGCTCGGAGGATCCTCTCGGAATAATCGCCGAGGTCAGCGAATACTTAAAAGAGACCGGCGTTCCCTTTACGGCCATAGCCGACCGCTATCTGGCTATAAAATGGGCGCTAGAAAACTCCCAAAAGGACGATGTCCTTGCTCTCTGCGGCAAGGGACACGAGGACTATCAGGTCATAGACGGCTGCACCATTTATTTAGACGAGCACAGAATAGTAAGCGATTTCTTTTCAAAGCGGTCTTAAGGAGGAAGCTTAAATGGAAGCGGTAAAGCTGGGCGAGCTGCTCAAGGGCGTGGGGGTAACGCGCTTTCCCGACCTTGAGATAAGCGAGGTAGTAACAGACTCACGGCTGGCCAAAAAGGGCAGCCTGTTCGTGGCGATAGTGGGCGACAGGCTGGACGGCAACGACTACGCCAAAAGCGCGCTCGAGCGCGGAGCCGCGGCCGTAGTCGTAAGCCGGCGCATGCCCCTCGAGGGCGAGCAGATACTCGTTAAGGACACAAAGGACGCCCTTATAGAGATGGCGGGCAACTACCGCGAGCGCTTCGAGCCGAAGGTAGTGGCGGTAACGGGCAGCGTAGGCAAGACCACCACCAAGGAAATGACCGCCGCTATACTCTCGCGCTTCGGAAAGACACTTAAAAACGAGGGCAATAAGAACAACGAGATAGGCATGCCCGAAACGCTGTTCAGACTGGATTCCTCCATCGAGCTCGCCGTGCTGGAAATGGGTATGAACGGGCTGGGGGATATCTCAAAGCTAACCAGGGCGGCCAGGCCCCGCGCCGCGGCTATTACCTGTATAGGCGTAAGCCATATAGAGCTTTTGGGCTCAAAGGAAAATATCTTAAAGGCCAAGCTCGAAATCTGCGAGGGCTTTCCCGACGAGCACGGCATACTTGTTGTGAACGGAGACGACGAGCTGCTTATGAGCGCCGTTGAGGAGCTGAACTACGAGAAGGTCAGCTTCGCCGTGAGCAACACCGAGGCGGACGTCGTGGCCAAGGATATCATGATGCGCTCGCAGTCCAGCGAGTTCACGATAGACGACCGCTACAACGGCGAGATTAAAGCGATGATACCCTGCGCGGGCAGGCACAACATAATGAACGCGCTTGCGGCCTATACTCTGGCTAC
>JAUNBN010000175.1 GCA_030527085.1 Oscillospiraceae bacterium | reverse complement strand
TTTTAAGCTGCGGTTATGTTATTTGGTTTGCTACACCCCCCCGAGCCCGGCGGGGGAGAGAAACACCTCTGGAAAGTATGCGCAGCCGTGCCGGAACACAGAAAAATCTCCCCCGGGTGAGATAGCTTAGCTTATTCCTCCCCGCCGAAGGCGGGGGGGAATAAGCTGGAAAGCATTCGCAGTCGAGCTGGACCACAAGTAAATTCTCCCCCGGGTTTTGTGTGTTGAAAAAAAGGCTTATTTAGATTAATATGTAATATATATTCAAGACAGGCAGAATTCTAAGCACCGCCGGGCTTTGGAAAAGGGAGGGCGCTTTCGTGAATAGAAAACATTTAAAGCCGCTTATGCTTGCTCTGGCGCTCGCGCTTGTGTTTTCGGCCTGCTCGGGGGAAGGCGAGGCGCAGACCGGGGACGAAGGCTCTCTGCCCGCGCAGCTCAGGACGCCCGCCGAGGGCGCGACTATAGCGGTCTTTGAGACAAGCCTCGGCAGCTTCAGCGCGCTTATATTCGAAAGCGAGGCTCCGCTGGCAGCCGAAAACTTCATCTCGCTGGCCAATTCCGGCTACTATAACGGACTTAGCTTCCACAGCGTGGCAGAGAACTTTGTAGCCAAGACCGGCGACCCCAGCGGCACCGGGCGGGGCGGGCAGAGCGTCTGGGGCGAGCCCTTTAAAAACGAGTATTCCCAGCAGCTGCACCACTATATAGGCGCTTTAGGCATGGCGAACAGCGCGGAGAATCAAAACGGCAGCCAGTTCTATTTTGTTACCGGCGAGGCGGTGAGCGCCGAAGCGCTTGAGGAGATGCGCTCTCTCGGCTACTCCGAGGAGGTCGTCTCGGCCTACGAGAGCGAGGGCGGCCAGCCCGGACTCGACTACAAATACACAGTCTTCGGGCAGGTCTACGAGGGGCTGGAGGTATTGGAGAAGATAAACAAGGTCAATACCGACGCCTCAGATAAGCCCCGCCGCGAAATCACGCTTATCTCCCTTACTATTTCAAGCTACAGCGCTCCGGTTGAAGGGGAGGAGGCTTAAGCCGCCTTCAGCGTGCGCCCGAGCAAATAGAAAAATGACGCAAATTCCGCTATTACTATTGATTTTGTCGAGCTTTCTGGTAAACTTATAAGCAGGATTCGCAGAGCTTGCTGCGAGCATAAAACCGCATAATGATTGGCACGGCGGTGTATCCGCTTCGCAAAGCTACAGGGTCCGCCCCGGCGGACAGCCAGCTGCAAAGTCTTTATGTCTGCCAGAGGTATGCAGGCATATTTTTTTACCGCAATACTTCATGATTCATGAAAGCTTTACCGGGCGGCACAAAAGCGGGGCCGATGCCGCCTTCCCCTGTCTTCGACGGAGAGAATGCAGCGTAAAAAGCGCGCTGATGCGGCGCCCCAAAGCTTTAAGGGAAAGAGGCGAATGTGAGAAATCAAGAGCTGAAAGAGCGAAATATGAAAACGGATATCGAACAGGCTGCGCAGCTGTTTGCGGAGCGCGGCGTTGCGAGAACTACCATAGCGCAGATAGCCCGAGCCTCCCATCTTACCGAGCGCACGGTGCTTTCGTATTACGATTCGCGAAGCGAGCTAAACCGTGCTGTTATGGAGCATATTCTCGACGATGCGATGGGACGCCTGGAAGAGCGGCTTGATTCAAGAGAGTTTTCTCAAAAGAACGGCTTTGACCAGTATATAGATATCCTGCGCTGCATTCTCAATGAGGCGAGAGAAAACTATAAAGGGATAAACAGCCTTGCGGAGATAGAGATGCTGCTGCTTCGCGGCGGAGTCCCGGAGAGCGCGGCCTCAGAGGCCGCCTCCGAAATAATAAGCGGCTATCTCGAAAAAGCCTACCGCAAGGGCGAGAAGGACGGCTCGATAAGCGCACATATCGAGATTCCTTCAGGCTTCTTCCTCAGCCTTGTGCTTTCGCTTTTGGGCATGCAGAGGCAATTGTCCTTCGTTATGCAGAACGGAACGCTTGATGAAATAAGCACGGTTGAAAAGCTTATAGAAAACTACATTCTGGTATATAAGCGCACCCTGTCAAGCTGAAAATGAAAGGGGAGCGCTCCAAAAACGGGTTTGATGCTGTATTTCATCCGCCTTTGGCGGCGGACGCAGCAAAAAAGACTTAAGGCGGCGCGCGAGTGAAAAGCGCGCGAAATCGTTACAGGTACTTGAGGATACGGATTGGGTGAAAGACATGGAAGAAAAGAATAATACTGAGAAAAGAAGCGCCATTCTTGTGGTTGACGACGCGTTTGCAAACCGCGCGCTGCTGAAGAAGGCCTTCTCGGATAAATACGAGGTTCTCGAGGCCGAAACAGGGCTCGAGGCATTAAACGCGCTGCGAAACGAGCCTGAAGTCTGCGCAGTCGTGCTCGACCTCATGATGCCTGAGATGAACGGCTTTGAAGTGCTTGAAGTCATGAATAAGGACGAGGAGCTGAGGGATATCCCCGTAGTCGTCGTCACGGGCAGAGACGACGAGGAGTGCCAGCTGAAGGCGCTCGAGCTGGGCGCGCAGGATGTGCTTATCAAGCCTTTCAGCGCGAGGGTCGTGCTCAGACGGGTTGAAAACATACTTGCCCGGCGCGAGGCCGCCGAAGCCCTCAAGCAAACCGAAGCCTACAAGGCCGAGCTGCGAATAAAAGAAGAGCAGCTCTATTTTACAAGCCACGACAACATAACCGGGCTGCTCAACCGCGCGGCCTTTTCGGCGCTGGTTCGCAGGATGATAGACGCAAAGCAGGCGGGGAGCTATGTGCTCTCCTGTATAGATGTGGACAGCTTCAAGGTTGTAAACGACCGTTTCGGTCACGGCGAGGGCGACAAGCTTCTGAAATATATTGCCGAAGTGTGTAAGAGCGAGGCGGAAAAGCAGGGCGGTATTGTCTGCCGCGATATGGCGGATGTGTTTTTAGCGCTCCTGCCCTGCGACGAGGCGGCGATTTCCGGCGCGTCAAACCGTTTTTTTGAAGCGCTGCGGAATTACAGCCTCTCTATTCCGGTCAACGCGCATATCGGGCGCTATCTTATAGACGACATTTCTCTGGATGTCAACCTGATGATAGACCGCTCGCTTATCGCGATGCGCTCTGTCAAGAGCTCCGTTAACGACCGAGTCGCCTGGTTTGACGAGAAGCTGCTGCGTCAGCTGCTGCGAAAGCAGGAGCTGACGGACGAGATGCGCAGTGCGCTGAATGCCGACGAGTTCACGCTGTACTTTCAGCCTCAGTACGATTATACGAGCGGCGAGCTTCACGGCGCGGAGGCGCTGGTTCGCTGGCTGCATCCCCAAAAGGGACTCGTTTCCCCGGGGGAGTTCATCCCTCTGTTTGAAGAAAACGGCTTTATTACGACCCTCGATTTATACGTTTGGGAACAGGCCTGCAGGCGTCTGCGCGAATGGACGGACGCGGGGCTTGAGCCCGTGCCGGTATCCGTCAACATCTCAAGGAGGGATATCCGCCTGCTGGATCTCCCTCAGGTTCTGAGCGCGCTTGTTGAGAAATACGCCCTGGAGCCGCGGCAGCTGCATCTCGAGATAACCGAATCGGCCTATGTGGACCAGCC
>JAUNBN010000174.1 GCA_030527085.1 Oscillospiraceae bacterium | reverse complement strand
CTCATTCCCTCAGAGCCTGCAAACCTTTTTGCGCATAATTCTTGACACTACCCTTCGGTGTGAAGACTATGTGGTATTTACATTCCCATTTTGTGTGTGCTAAACTGTTTGCCATAAGCTTAATGTCCTTTCGTTTGTTAGTTGGTGGCTTGAACACTCACTATTCTAACTTCCGTTGGGACATTTTGCTTAAGCTTTAATCCCACCCGCATAGCGGGCGGTTTTTGAGCCCCGTCGCTTCGCAACGGAGCTCTTTGCTAAAGCATAAACAGGATGTATTACCCCGCCGAAGGCGGGGTAATACACCCTTTAAAAAGCACGCACAGAAGCATTATATAAATACTTTTATCGTTGCTTAACAGGTTAATTGAACGCGGCGTCAGATTAAATATTTCTTTCAGCGGTTTGCCTAAAGCGAGGCGAGCCGCTTTTCCATGCTCTCGCGGTTGACACAGTAGGTCATGGCGGTCTGAGCGCTTATCTTCCCGAGGGAAACGAGCTCAAGGAGGCTCGAATCCATCGTGCGCATCCCCTGCGCCGCGCCGGACTGTATGGCCGCGTCTATCTGGTAGGTCTTGCTCTCGCGAATAAGGTTGCGTATGGCTATGTTCATGTTCATTATCTCGAACACGGGCAGCATACTGCCGCCAATACCCGGCACCAGCTGCTGCGAAATGACCGCCTGCAGCACCGAGGAGAGCTGAAGGCGTATCTGCGCCTGCTGCGAGGAGGGGAAGGTGTCGATAATGCGGTCTATTGTGTTAGCCGCGCCTATGGTGTGCAGGCTGGAAAACATCAGCTGGCCCGTTTCGGCGGCCGTCATCGCGACCTCCATGGTCTCGCAGTCGCGCATTTCGCCCAGAAGTATTACGTCCGGACTCTCCCTGAGCGCGCTGCGCAGCGCGCTCAAAAAGCCCTTGCAGTCGCTGAATATCTCCCGCTGGGTAACTATACTCCTGTCGTGGCGGTGTATGTATTCTACCGGATCCTCCAGCGTTATTATATGCGCGTCGCGGCTGTGGTTTATCCTGTCGAGTATGCAGGCGAGCGTCGTGGTCTTGCCGCTGCCCGCGGGGCCGGTAACGAGCACAAGGCCCTTTTTGTAGTCCGCCGCCGCCATAACGCTCTCGGGTATGCCGCGCTCGGAGGCCGAGGGCAGCCCGAAGCGTATAACGCGGATAACCGCCGCAAGGCTCCCGCGCTGATGAAAGACGTTTATGCGAAAGCGCCCCACCCCGGCAACAGAGAAAGAGAAGTCGTCGTCCAAATCGTGGGAATTGAGAGCGCTCATATCCCTGCTCGCGTAGTCGTAGATGGCGCTGATAAGCTCGCGGGTGCTTTCAGGCTTTAAGGGCCCGAGCTCCTCCATTCGGCGCTGCCTGCCCTCTATCTTAAAGGTCAGCGGCAGTCCCGCTATTATAAATATGTCAGAGGCGTTTTGCTCTATTGACGAAGCCAGTATTTCCGGTATTTTCATTTATTGCTCCCCCTCGCTCGCGGACGGCTGCCAGACATTGAGAGATTCCTCCCGCTCCCAGTCGCTTTGCCTTGCCCACTCGAGTATTTCAAAGCGCCCTTCCCCGTCCCCGAGTGGCCTCAGCCTTATTGAAAGCCGCGTGCCGCCCTCGCTTATGAGCGCGCTTATTTCGCCGTTCTCGGCCGCTTCGCCCCCGGCCAGCCGCGCGTCCGCCTCGGCCAGCCAGCGCTGCGCGGCGTTCTCGCAGGCAGAGATCTCGGCTACATATTCGCCGTATTTCTCGGCCAGCGCGAGGTCGGCCCTCGCCGTGCTGACGCAGAGCACGGCCAAGACGCTCACGCAGACCATGACTACCGTGAACAATATGAGTATGCTCCCGCCGGGCGCGTAGCTTCGCTTCATGGTTTTCCCCTTATCCCTCGCCTGCCTGCGAGCTCTCTTGATTGTCGGGCAGATAGACCTCAGCCTCAAGGCGATATAATTCCTCGCCGCCCGCTCCGGCGCTGAAGACGCAAGTCGCGAGCGTTCCTGCCTCCGTCGGCCGCTCGCCGCGGCTCATATCGAGCCTGTAAACAGCTCCGGTGCGCTCGCAGATATCAAGCTTTTCATCGAAATAGAGTGTTGTTTTGCTCCCCTCGCCGCCAAGCGCGAGCGCCGCTGTCTCAAGGCTGCCGTCCTCAGCGAAGGCCTCGGCCGCGCTGCGGCAGAGCTGAGTCGCCGCGTTCAGGCGCTCGGCGCGCTGTCCTGTCTTCCAGGCCGCCGAAAAAATTTGAAGCAGAGCTGCGCAGAGCACCAGAAAGGTAAGCACCAGCAGCGTGAGCTGCAAGGGCGTGGAAAGGTTCTTTCGGACAGCTTCTCTCGCCCTATTCAAGCGCTATCCCTCCCTCGCTCCTTATATATACCAGCGCCTCGCTCTCGCCCGCCTTAAGCCGCGCCAGCCTCTCCGAAAGCAGTTCGAAGGAAAAGCTCTCGGCCTCGCAGATAGCCTGAGCGCTCTGAGGCGCAAGCTCGCTCCCCTCGCGAGAGAGCTCCTCGAGCAGGCGGCCCTCGTAGAGATAAATGCGCGTCTCGTAGCCCGAGTCGCCCTCGGGCAGCCTCAAAAGCGCGCCCTCGGGCCCTTCGCTGATAATTATCCCGCCCTCGCGGTCGGCCGCGGCGAGCTTGTTCTGCAAATAGGAGGTTGCGGAGCGAAGCTCTGCGTTCTCCTCGCGTCCCGCGCTCAAGGCTGCGTAAACTCTGCCGCCGAAGACGGTCAAAACGAGCGCCGCCGTTATTATCATCGCATAAAGCGCGAGCAGGGCTTTGGATTTTCTGTTGTCGTTTTCTTTCATATCAGCGGCCCTCCGCGCCCTTTTCCAGCACTTCTACGTCCGGGGGCAGATTGCTCGAAAAGGCCTCGTAGGCGACTATATACCGCTCGTGGTTAACAACAAGCCCGTAGTGCTCCTCAAGGTAGCCAAGCGAGCTCGGGTAGACTCCCTCCACCGCGTAGCACTGCGCCGCGCTGCGTATGACGGCCAGCTTCAGCGCCTCGGCGCTCTGCTCACTCAAATCGCGCGAAACGCGCCTTGCGAGCAAAAACAGGCAGCAGACCAGCGCCGCCGCGAGCACGAGCAGCAGGAGCTTTTTAAGCGGACTTAAAGTTTTCTTTTCACGCTCAAACATAGAAGCTCAGCCTATCGAGTTCAGAATGCCTACCAGAGGCAGCATGGCGCTCAAAAGACTGAGCCCGGCCGCCACGGTCAAAAAGGTTGTGAGGCTCGGCTCGAGCGCGTCCGTGATGGAGTAAACTCTCCCTATGCCTTCCTCGTCCATCTCGCGCGCGAGGCTGTCGAAACCCTCGTCCAGCCGCCCGCTCTGGTTCGCGGCGAGCAGGATGCTCGAGTGAGAGGACGGAAATACCCTGCGCTTCGCAAGGCTCAAGGCCAGGCTCTCGCCGCCCTCGAGGTCTGTTTTGCACTGCGCGAGCGTCTCGCCCAGCAAATCGAAGCTCTGCGCCTCCAGTGCGCGAGAAAGCGCCTCGTCCGGATTCGCGCCGCTGGCGAGCAGGGTCGAGAGCATTCCCGCGAGGCGCGAGGCCTCGAGCCTCGCCATGGCGGTTTTAAGCGCGGGCAG
>JAUNBN010000173.1 GCA_030527085.1 Oscillospiraceae bacterium | reverse complement strand
AGCCGCGAACGGTCTCGCTCAAGGGAACGTACTTCCCCTCCATTCCGGTGAACTGCTCGGCAACTGAGAAAGGCTGGGAGAGAAAACGCTGCACCTTGCGCGCGCGGTTCACTATGAGCTTGTCCTCGTCCGAAAGCTCGTCCATGCCCATTATGGCTATAATGTCCTGCAGCTCCTTGTAGCGCTGGAGTATGCGCTGCACTCCGCGCGCGACCTCGTAGTGCTCGCGGCCTACTACCTCGGGACTCAGTATGCGTGAGGTGGAGTCCAGCGGGTCAACCGCCGGGAAGATGCCCAGCGAGGCTATCGCGCGGTCGAGAACCGTAGTCGCGTCAAGGTGGGCAAAGGTCGTGGCGGGTGCGGGGTCGGTGAGGTCGTCCGCGGGGACGTAGACCGCCTGCACCGAAGTAATCGAGCCGTTTTTAGTGGAGGTTATGCGCTCCTGAAGCGCGCCCATCTCCGTAGCCAGCGTGGGCTGGTAGCCGACGGCGGAGGGCATTCGGCCCAAAAGCGCCGAGACCTCTGAGCCCGCCTGAGTGAAGCGGAAGATGTTGTCTATAAAGAGCAGTACGTCCTGATGCTTAACGTCCCGAAAATACTCGGCCACGGTGAGCCCCGAAAGCCCGACCCTCATGCGCGCGCCGGGCGGCTCGTTCATCTGGCCGTAGACGAGGGCGGTCTTATTTAAGACCCCGGATTCCTTCATCTCAAGATAGAGGTCGTTGCCCTCGCGAGTGCGCTCGCCTACGCCGGTAAAGACCGAGAGTCCGCCGTGCTGC
Organism: Oscillospiraceae bacterium; assembly: GCA_030527085.1. Taxonomy (GTDB): domain Bacteria; phylum Bacillota; class Clostridia; order Oscillospirales; family Ruminococcaceae; genus JAUNBN01. The sequence continues at coordinate 2,818 of JAUNBN010000173.1, read as the reverse complement.
TTGGCCACGTTGTTTATGAGCTCCATTATGAGCACCGTCTTGCCTACTCCCGCGCCGCCGAAAAGGCCTATCTTGCCGCCTCTGGCGTAGGGGCAGATAAGATCCACGACTTTGATGCCCGTCTCGAGGATTTCGGTGGTGGACTGCTGCTCGTCGTAGGCGGGGGCGGGGCGGTGTATGGGCCAGCGCTCCCCAGTCTCGGGCGCGGGAAGCTCGTCTATGGGCTCGCCCATAAGGTTGAACATCCGCCCGAGGCACTCCTCGCCCACGGGCACGGTTATGGGCGAGCCGGTGTCTATTGCCTCAACTCCGCGCTGCAGGCCGTCCGTAGAGCTCATGGCGACGCAGCGCGCCGCGTCGTCGCCTATATGCTGCGCGACCTCGGCCACTATCTTTCTGCCGCCGCCGTCGTCTATCTCTATGGCGTTCAAAAGCGAGGGCAGCTTTCCGTCCTCAAAGCGCACGTCCACAACGGGGCCTATCACCTGCACGACTACGCCCTTATGCTTTTCCAAATTAAACAACTCCTTCGGCTCTAAGACCATTTATTGTTTGCCGCGAGACTGCGCTCAATTGAGGGAGCGCCCCGATTGCGCTATTTTTCACTGTATTCCCCCGCATTCGGCTTACTCCGCTCGCTTAGGTTCAGCCGCTGGCTCCGCCCACTATCTCGGTTATCTCCTGAGTTATGGCGCCCTGCCTTGCGCGGTTGTAGCTTAAGCTCAGCTTGTCTATCATTTCCTCGGCGTTCTTGGTGGCCGCGTCCATCGCGTTGCGCCGCGCGGCCTGCTCGGAGGCCACGGACTCGCAGAGCGCGCCGTAGATAATGCCGCCGAGGTATTCGGGCACTATAGCCTCGAAGACCTCTTCCGCCGAGGGTTCATAAACAATCTCCGGGCGCAGCCCATCTGATACACTGTGAACTTCCGCGCGCAGGGGCAGCAGCCGCATGGAGGCCGGGGACTGCGAGAGCAGCGAGGTGAAGTTCGTCCAGGCTATATATATGTCGTCGTACTCACCCTCAAGAAAACCCAGCGAAAGCTCCCTTGCCAGACTGAAGCAGTCGCCTACGGATATATCCTCGGCCTCGGCGTAAGCGCGCGTGAGCAAGCTTACGCCGCGGTTTTCAAAAAACTCCACGGCCTTCTTTCCTATGGGCACGGCGCAGGCAGACTCGCTCTCTTTCATTTGGGCGTAGACCATCTTCAGTATATTGCTGTTGTAGCCGCCCGCGAGACCGCGGTCGCCCGCTATAACGACATAGCACGAGCGCTTTACCTCTCGCGCTTCTATATACGGCGAACTCACGCCGCCGCTGCTTGAGAGAATGTCCGCTATCGTGCAGGAGAGTATCTCGAAATAGGGGCGGCTGCCCTCTATTCTTTCTTGCGCGCGGCGAAGCTTGGAAGCCGCCACCATCTGCATGGCGCGGGTTATCTGCTTTGTGCTCTCCATGCTTTTGATGCGAAGCTTTATGCTCTTCATCGAGGAAGCGGCCATGACGTTCTACTCTCTTTCCTAGTTTGCGAAGCTCTCAGCCGTCTTAATTATCAGGGCCTTTAAGGTCTGTTCGTTTTCTTCCGAGAGCGCGCCCGAGGAGCGGATGTCCTCCAAAAGGCCGCTGTAAGAGGCGTCCAATACGCCGTAAAGCTCTTCTTCAAAATCGCTTAACCTCGAGGCGGGAACGGCATCCAGAAGGTCGTTTACGACGGCGTAGAGCACGCAGACCTGCCGCGCGACGTCTATGGGCGCGCCGTTCTTCTGCTTTAAGACCTCGACTATGCGCTCGCCCTTGGCGAGTCTCGCCTTGGTGTCGGCGTCGAGGTCGGAGCCGAACTGGGCGAAGCTCTGCAGCTCGCGGTACTGCGAATAGAGCAGCTTAAGGGAGCCCGAGACCTTCTTCATGGCCTTTATCTGCGCGCTGCCGCCGACGCGGGAGACCGAAATTCCGGGATTTACTGCGGGCATAACGCCGGAATTGAAGAGCTCGCTCTCCAAGAATATCTGGCCGTCGGTTATAGAAATCACGTTTGTGGGGATATAGGCCGAAACGTCGCCCGCCTGCGTCTCTATTATAGGCAGGGCCGTGAGGCTGCCTCCGCCGTGCTCGGGGGAGAGGTGGGCGGCGCGCTCGAGCAGGCGCGAGTGCAGATAGAACACGTCGCCGGGATAGGCCTCGCGTCCGGGCGGACGGCGTATGAGCAGGGAGATGGCGCGGTAGGCCACAGCGTGCTTGCTCAAATCGTCGTAGATCACGAGCACGTCGCGTCCCTTGTCCATAAAGTATTCGCCCATCGTGCAGCCGGTGTAGGGCGCTATATACTGCATCGGAGAGAGCTCGGAGGCCGTCGCGCTAACAACTATTGTGTAGTCCATCGCTCCGGCGAGGGTGAGGCTGTTAACTATGTTCGCCACGGTAGAGCGCTTCTGCCCTATTGCGACATAGATGCAGATAACGCCCTGACCCTTTTGGTTGAGTATCGTGTCGGTGGCTATGGTGGTCTTGCCTGTCTGGCGGTCGCCTATAATAAGCTCGCGCTGGCCGCAGCCTATGGGAATCATTGAGTCTATTGCCTTTATGCCGGTCTGCAGCGGCACGTTTACGGGCTCGCGCGCGATTATTCCCGGCGCGGGCGACTCGACGGGACGGTATTCGGAGCTTTCAATGGGTCCCTTGCCGTCGATGGGGGCGCCCAGCGCGTCCACTACGCGGCCTATGAGCCCCTCGCCTACCGGCACGGAGACTACGCGGCCCGTACGCTTGACGGTATCGCCTTCCTTTATGGAGCTGTCGTCGCCCAATATTACTATCGAGACG
>JAUNBN010000172.1 GCA_030527085.1 Oscillospiraceae bacterium | reverse complement strand
GAGGGAATACGGATGTTACACGCTTATAGGCCACGTTCGCACGAAAAACAGGGAGTAAAACTCTTGTGAGCGGCTCCGATTTCACGAATTAGGGCGCTAGCGCCTCGGCAAGAGACAAGAGTCTTACTCTTTTATAACTATCCGCCCCTCTATCTCGCTTTCAACCTGGTTCATGCCCGCCAGCAGCTCCTCAAAAATGGCGTTGCAGGAAGTTATCACCATGCGCGGTCGGCGGTTTTTCTCAAGCTCCGCGCGCGGAACGCCGAAGAACTCGTCGAAGCTGTTAAAGTGGTAGCTCTGCAGGGCTATCTTATAGAGCTTCTCGTCCGCTATGTCCTCGCCGTTGAGCTTAAGCTCCTCAAGCTCGCGGCGGCTTTTTGACCAGACGATGCGCATGCCCTTTGAGAACTGGTAAAACTCCGTGTGCCCCTCCCAGGCCTCGTCGCGCATGACGTAGCTTATCATGCGTCTGAGCTGAGCGCCGTTCGCCTCGAGCATATAGACGGGGTCGTCGTAGGGCACGCACTCGCGCAGCGCGCCGAGAGTTACAATAGGCCCGAGCTTTTCCGTTCTTATGCTGCCGGAGCCGAAGAACATTATGTCGAAGCTGCTGTCCACCTGCAAAAGGTCGGCGAAGAGGTTGCCGAGCTCGGTTTCCTGAGTGCGCGAGGGGTGAGTAAGCTCGTGGGCGAAGGTGGTGAAGGTGCGGCCGTACTTCTCGTCGGTTCTCGATTTGTAGCTGTGCAGCATCTCCTCTATAACGGGGTCGCTCGGGCAGTGGCTCGAGTCTATCTGCACCAGCTTCCATTTAAGAGAGCTTATCCGCTTCGCCTCGGCATCATAGCCTATATCGAAGCGGCCGAGCTGGTCGGTGCCCACGCCCACCTGCACTATGGGTATTCCGTTCACGACGCAGGGCTTTTCGAGCAGGGTGTGGGTGTGGCCGCCTATAATGAGGTCTACTCCGTAGTTGGGGTCGAGCAGCTCGGCCAGCTCTTTATCCTTGTCGAAGCCGATGTGCGTCAAAAGCACGGTGAGGTCTATCTTTGTGGTCTTATAGTTGTCGCAGATAACGCCCACCTCGCGCGCGGCCTCGCGCACGTCCACAAAGCTGCCGATAAGCCCCTCGTTTTTGGTCTGGGCCAAAACCTCCTCGGTTATAACTCCTATAAACATCACGTTCAGCCCGCCGCACTCTATTATCTTATAGGGGGCGAAGAGCCGCGCGTGGTTGGTCTTTATGAAGAGATTGGCGTTGATAATAGGGAACTTCGCGCACTTCTCCAAAAAGAGCAGGTGCGCTATGCCGTAGTCTATCTCGTGATTGCCTACAGTGGCAACATCGGGCGCGAGCAGGTTCATGATTTCGATAGTTGAAATGCCCTTGAACTCGCTGTCGATAATGGAGCCCTTGAACATATCTCCCGCTATGCAGAAAAGGCAGCTTCCCTCCTGCTCTCGCGCCTTTTTTATGTAGCCCGAAAGCAGCGAAACGCCGCCAATCAGCTTCTCGTCTACGCTCTCGGCGAGAAAGTCCCCGTGCATGTCGTTGGAGTGCAGCAAAGTCAGCTTTTTGATATCCGCCATTGTTTAAACCTCCCTTAGAATCCCCTGTTTTTGGGAGCGTTCCGTTCGCGCAAAATCCTCTCTCAGTGCTTCCTCGTCTCAGACGGGGGAACACAGAGCGCTAAACACGCGCTTGGGACGCTCCGCCGGCAATCTTTGCTCTATATCCTCCCGCCGAAGGCGGGGGAATAGAGCGCTAAGCACGCTCCTGGGGCGCTGCCTTCCCGCCCCTTGTTTTTTAATTGTACTATATTTTTGTGATTTTGTTACAGTAAATTCAAAATTTGCCGCAGCTCAATTGTATTTTAAGCTTTTAGTGCTAAAATGAGCTTTAGATTTGAAGCAAAAGGGAGAGGTTAAGGCTTATGGATTACAGCTACAAAACCCGCGGCACCTGCTCGAGCCGCATAGACTTCGAGCTGGAGGACGGACTGGTCAAGAATATCCGCTTTACCGGCGGCTGCTCGGGCAACACTCAGGGGGTCGCGCGCCTCGCCGAGGGCATGAGGGCAGAGGAGGCCGCGCGGCGCTGTCGGGGCATACTCTGCGGCGTTAAAAAGACCTCCTGCCCCGACCAGCTCGCCATAGCTATTGAAGAGGCGCTGGCAGAGGAGCGCACCTGAGGAACCGCAAGACGAAGAATCGATACCGCCTAACCGCCTGCGCGGATTTGCTGCCGTGCTTTCCCGCCGAAGGCTGGAGAGCGCGGCATTATACACACTTTCAGGCCGTTTCCCTCGACTTAAGGGAGCGGACCAAAAGCGTGAATGCTGCTTCCTCTCCCTCGCCTTCAGCGGGGGAAAAACAGAAAAAGCACAAAAACGGGCTCCCCTCGACATATTTTCGCTTGACAGCGCGGCCCTTTTCTATTATAATTTGCAACCGGTTCGCAAATTCGGGCAAAGGGGCAAGGGATATGCCGGCTTACAGCACAAGGCAGCGCAAGGCCCTGCTCAATTTTTTGAGCGGGCACCCGGACGAGCTCTTTTCCGCGCGGCAGATAGCCGAGGCGCTGGAGAACGAGGGGATAAGCCTAAGCGCGGTTTACCGCAATCTTTCAGAGCTGGAGGCGGAGGGAAAGCTTCGCAGAAGCGGCAGGGGCGGCGCGCGAGAGGTGTTTTATCAGTACACGGACGCCGAGGGCTGCCGCGAGTGCCTTCACCTCTCCTGCACCAAGTGCGGCAGGACGCTGCATATGGACGGCGAAACCGCGCGGCGGCTCACAGAGCAGCTGGCTTTAAAGGACGGCTTCGAGCTCGACAGGGGCGAGAGCGTGCTCTACGGCCTCTGCGCGCGCTGTAAGTGAGGATACTTTTGCGCCTGACAGCTTTATTTGATTTGGAGACGATATTTTGGAAAGAAGAATTTGTATTTTGCTCTGCCTGCTCGCCCTCAGCTTCGCTCTGGCGGGCTGCTCGAGCGCTGAAGCCGGAAACGGCGGGAACGCGGATGATGATAAACTCAGCATAGTAGCTACCATCTTTCCCGAATACGACTGGGCGCGCGAGATAGTGGGCGATACCGAAAGCGTCGAGCTCACCCTCCTTTTGGACAGCGGCGTAGACCTGCACAGCTACCAGCCGACGGCTGAGGACATTATTAGGATTTCCACCTGCGATTTGTTTATCTATGTCGGCGGCGAGTCCGACGACTGGGTGGAGGGCGCGCTGCGTGAGGCCGCCAACGAGGACATGACGGTAATCTGCCTGCTGGACGTTCTGGGCGATGCGGTCAAGACAGAAGAGACCGTTGAGGGAATGCAGGAGGAGCACGAGCACGAGGACGGTGAAGACCACGAACATGAGGAAGCGGTGGACGAGCATGTCTGGCTCTCGCTCAAAAACGCCGAGCTGTTCTGCGCTCACATCGCCTCAGAGCTTGAGCGCCTGGACAGCGCGAACGCGGCCGCCTATGCCGCGAACGCCGAGGCCTATATGGCCGAGCTCGCCGCGCTGGACGCGCAGTACGAGGAGGCGGTGGACGCGGCGGCGGGAAAAACGCTGCTCTTCGGCGACCGCTTCCCCTTCCGCTATCTGGTG
>JAUNBN010000171.1 GCA_030527085.1 Oscillospiraceae bacterium | reverse complement strand
GCTTGAGTATTCTATCTCGTAATCCACTCCGAGCAGGCTGGCCTTGAAGAAGTCGCGCTCCTCGCCCGCGGCGAAGGCTTTAAGGTGTGGAACGTTGCACTTGTTTGCCTTTAATCCCTCGCGTATGCCCTCGAAAAGCGCGCTTATGACCTCGTTGAAGTCTAGGTTTTTATCGTCTCTCTCCTCTAAAAACACGCGGCGGTTATACCAGCTCAAAAGAGTCTCTGCCGCTATAAACTCCTCGGAGCCGTAGCCAATCTCGCGGTGTTCTGCCGCGGCCTTGTGCGTCATGAGGTAGTCCACCACCTCGTCCACGCCCTCGCCCTTAAGCGCGGACATTTTCATAAGGGGAGTTTCGGGGAAGCTATCCCTTATAAAGGCGAGGCAGCGCTCAAGCTCCTCCTCGCTCAGCAAATCAATTTTATTGAGGACTATCAAGTCCGCCTCGGCCATCTGAGCCTTTAAGAGGAAGCGCATTTCAAAGGGCAGGTTTATATCCCGCTGCTCGGGCATTATCATCGAAAGGCGCTCGGGGTCTACGATGCAGGTGAAGGGCATAAGCTCAAATTCGCCGGGCTCTCGCTGCTCGAGCTGGAGGTAGACGTGGTCGAGCGCGCCTATCCCGCAGCCGGGGATATCGGAAAAAATGATATTCGAGCCCACTGCGACAAGCTGGTTTAACTTATCCACTAAATTCTCGTGCTGATAGCAGATGCAGTTGCCGCTTATCTGAGTCGTTATGACGTCTGTGGTCTCAGTGAAGCTGTAGTCAACTATGTTCTCGGCTCCGAGATCGTTGGTAAGTATCGCCGCCCTGCCGTAGCGCGGGTTTATAGATTTTGCGAAGGCTATCATAGCCGTGGTCTTGCCGGCCCCCAGAAAGCCGCTCGTTACCATGTATTTCGCCTTTGCTTGAGACATAATCTAAGCCCTTTCATTGAGAAAGTATATTGAAAATAATTATATAGACGCAAAATGCGCCCGTCAAGGCAAGGCGGGCTGCAGGGAGGCGCTGCGCGATTGCTTATGTGTTTCGACTCGGCTGCGCGTATTTTACAGGGTGTATCACCCCGCATCCGGCGGGGTGATACACCCAATATCTTGTGCCGAAGGCGGGGAAACACAGCGTACAATCCGCGCGGCGGGACGCTCCCCGCCTTAATAATATCCAAGATGATTTAGAAATATTGGTGTAATATACAAATAAAATCGTCATTATGCCAAATATTTAAGAGAATATTGACAAGAAGATCTTCCTTGGCTATAATACATTTGACAATTCCTTTCTGTTTGCTTTCCCCCGCTGTAAGCGGGGGTCTTTTTTTGCGGAGCTTCCTCATGAGACGCGGCAAGACTGTTTGACAATCCCCGCCTTCGACTGGGGAAACTCAAGGAAAACCCGCGCGTCGGGATCTTCTCTCTAATCTTAAAGCTTGAAAAGCCCTCTTAGCGCGGATATAATGTACTCACTTATTTTAAAGCATGAGGAAACGATGATAACTATAGTTGTCGGAGCCGGTAAAATAGGTTACGCCATAGCCGAGCACCTCGTTAGCGAGGGACACGACCTCACCCTGGTAGACAGCGACCCCGAAGCTTTGGAGGACGCTTTAAGCGGAATAGACGCCATCTGTGTTTTGGGCAACGGGGCGAGCCGGGGAACCCTGGTTCGCGCCAACGCCGGCGAGGCGGATTTGGTGATTTCATTTACCGAGAGCGACGAGATAAACCTGCTCTGCTGTCTGCTGGCGAAAAAGCTGGGAGCTCAGCACACTATAGCCCGCGTAAGAAAGCCGGAATACTACGACGACATAGAGCTTATTCGCGGCGAGCTGCGGCTTTCAAGCGTAATAAATCCCGAGCGCGCGGTGGCCGAGGAGATAGTGAGAATCCTCGAATTTGAGGGCGCGCTCAACGCCGAGACCTTCGCCAAGGGCAAGGTCGAGCTCATCACCTTCGAGGTCACAGCGGATTGCCAGCTCTGCTCCCGCTCTGTTAAGGACGTCTTCTCCCGCCTCAAGACTGAGGCGCTGCTTTGCGCAGTTGAGCGCGGCGAGAAGGTTTTTATTCCCTCGGGCGATTTTGTTATAAATGAGGGCGACCTCGCAACTGTCGTAGCCCCCTTAAAGAGCCTTACGCGCTTTCTGCGCGAGGTCGGCGTCGGCTCAGGCAGGGCGAAATCCGTTATGATAATAGGCGGCGGACGGATTTGCTCCTATCTCGCCTCAGCGCTGCTGGAGGCGGGCAACGAGGTCACGATAATCGAGATTGACAGGGAAAAGGCCGAAAAACTGGCGGTGGATTTTCCCCGCGCAAATGTTATTAACGCCAACGGCAGCGATCCCGACCTCTTGAGGGAGGAGCGCATAGAGGAGTTCGACGCCTTCTGCACCCTCACGGGCATAGACGAGGAAAACATAATGCTCTCGCTGTACGCGAAAACTCTCGGCGATATCAAGACCGTTACCAAAGTAAACCAGCAGATGTACCGGGATATAGCGAGATCTCTGGGGCTTGGCTCAGTTATATCCTCAAAATCTGTGGCCTCGAATATAGTTCTGCGCTATGTGCGCGCGCTGCACAACGGAATAGGCAGCAAGGTAGAGACGCTTTATAAGATAATCTCGGGCAAGGCCGAAGCTCTGGAGTTTAAGGTTGAGGCCTCAAGCTCGCTTATCGGCGTTCCGCTCGAGAGGCTCTCGCTCAAAAAGGAGCTGCTGCTCGCCTGCATAATAAGAAAGAACGGCGGCATAGTTATGCCCCATGGCAAGGACTGCATTGAAGCGGGAGACACTGCCATCGTAGTCACTACGATAAACGGCCTGGACGATTTGGACGATATCCTCGAAGAGCGGCAGGGCTTATGAACAGGAGAATGATAGCCCGAACGCTGGGGATAACCCTGCTGGCCGAGGCGGCCTTTCTTTTGCTCCCCGCGCTGGTCTCGCTTATTTATTCGGAAGATACCACCTGGGCGCTGCTCGTCTCAGCGGGCGTTTCTGCGCTGCTCGGCCTGCTGCTGGCCTCAATTAAGCCGCGCAGCCGTACGATTTTCGCGCGCGAGGGCTTTTTGATAGTCTCTCTGGGCTGGATAGGCATGAGCATAATAGGCGCGCTGCCCTTTTACCTCAGCGGCGAGATACCGAACCTTGTAGACGCTTTTTTCGAGACCGTCTCCGGATTCACCACCACCGGTGCGAGCATTCTCTCGGACGTTGAGGCCCTCAGTAAATCCCTGCTTTTCTGGCGCAGCTTTACTCACTGGATAGGCGGCATGGGCGTGCTGGTCTTTGTAATGGCCGTACTGCCTCTGGCAGGCGGCGGGGGAGACATACACCTCATGCGCGCCGAGAGCCCGGGCCCCGAGGTGGAAAAGCTCGTTCCTAAATCCACCAGAACGGCCAAGCTGCTCTACGGCATGTATCTCTTTCTCACGCTGTTTGAGGTTATTCTGCTGCTGTGCGGGGGAGTGGACCTTTTCGAGAGCCTCACCGTCTCCTTCGGAACCGCGGGTACCGGCGGCTTCGCCATAAAAAACTCGAGCCTCGCCGAATACACGCCCTATGTGCAGTGGGTAGTGGCGGTGTTCATGATGCTCTTCGGTATCAACTTCGGCT
>JAUNBN010000170.1 GCA_030527085.1 Oscillospiraceae bacterium | reverse complement strand
GCGAGAGGCGCTGCTCGCGGCGCTCGAGCGCTGCTCGGAGGACGGCGCGCTCGAGGCGGCCTATTCACCCGCGCTCGAGGAGGATTTAAACCATGTGAACGCCGTCTTAGCGCTTTCAAAAGCTCGGGACTGGGAGGGCGCGAGACACGCGCTTAAGGCTTATATATACCCGCGTCTGGGCTCCTCGCGCGGGGCGGATATTGCGGCCAGGGAGGCCGCCAAAACCCTGAGGGACGAGGCGAAAGAGATATGCCGATCGCTTGAAAGCCGCTGCTTCGCCTTTGGCATTGAGGATTACAGGGCCGACTGTGAGCTGATGCGCGAGCCCCTGAGGGCGCTGTTTTACGCCGTGGAGCGCTACTCGCAAAATCTCCGGGAGCTTAAAAAACAGCGGCGAGCCTTTGAGTTTTCCGACCTCGAGCGCCTCTGCCTGAAGCTTTTAAAAGCCGAGGACGGAAGACCCAGTGCCGCCGCGCGGGAGCTGGCTGAGCGCTACGAGCACATTTTGGTCGATGAGTACCAGGACACGAACGAGCTGCAGGACGCAATTTTCAGCCTCGTTTCGCGCGGAGAAAAGAATTTGTTTTTGGTGGGCGACGTGAAGCAGAGCATCTACGGCTTCCGCCGCGCCGAGCCCGAAATCTTCGCCGCGCGCTCGAGGCGCTGTTATGCTGCGGGAAGTGGCCTCTTTCCCGCGAAGATTTCCCTCAAAGAGAATTTCCGCAGCGCAAAAAACGTGATAGAGGCCTGCAACGCCGTCTTCTCCCCGATAATGAGCGAGAGAAACGGCGGAGCCGACTACGCCGCCGAGGGCGGGCTGCTGGCCGGGCCCTGCGCCGCCGAGGGCGAGGGGGCGGGGCTGGGAATACTGCTGACCGAGGCCGGAGGAGAGGCTTCTCAGGAGGAGACAGCGGCGGCGCTCATAGCGAAGATGCTTAAAGAGCGCGCCGAGATAGAGGAGGGGGGCCGAAGGCGGCCCTGCGTACCCGAGGATTTCTGCATACTGCTGCGCTCCGCCAAGGGGCGCGCCGCGGATTACATAAAGGCGCTTGAGAACGCGGGGCTTCGCGCCTGGGGCGACGGCGCTGGGGATATCTTCTCATCCTCGGAGGTTCAGGTGCTGCTCGCGCTGCTCAAGGTTCTGGACAACCCCAAGCGTGAGCTCGAGCTCGCCGCGCTCATGCTCTCGCCGCTCTTCGACTTCACCGAGGACGAGCTCTTGCTTTTGCGGAAAAAAAACAAGGCGGCTTCGCTCTCGGCGCTGGTGTTTTCCGAAAGGGGCGGCAAGATCGAGCGCCTGCAAAACGAAATAAAGCGACTGCGCTCGCGCGCGGCCTGCCTCGGCGCGGGCGAGCTGGTCTGGGAGTGCATAGAGAGCCTGGACGCGGATTTGCTCTTGTGCGCCGGGGAGGATTTCTCATTAAGGCTCGAGAACCTGCGCGAGCTGGCGGCCATGGCCGAGGCGCTGAAGGGCAGCTCCGACGACACGCTCTCGGGCTTTTTGAGGGTCTGCGAGAGGGCGGCTAAATCCGGCTATGGCAGCTCGCGCGCCTTTTCACCGCCGAAGGGCGCGGTCTGCGTCTGTACCGTCCACAAGGCGAAAGGGCTGGAGTGGCCCGTAGTAATAGTGGCCGATGCCGGAAAGCCCTTCAACCGCGCTGACAGCCGCGACGAGGCTCTCTTGATGGACGCGAAGCTCGGCGCGGGGGCCAGGGTGAAGCTTCCCTGCGGCGACGGCGGGGCGCTCTACGCCCACAAGACCGCCCACTACCTCGCGCTCTCGCTGCTGGCTTCGCGCCGCTCCTCGAGCGAGGAGCTGAGGCTGAGTTATGTCGCCCTCACAAGGGCCAAGAGCAGGCTGTTCGTGATAGGGGCGCTGGCGGGAGGCGAAAAGAAGCTCGCGGCCCTGAGCGCCCTGTGCTCGCGCTCGAAGCCGGGGGAATACGCCGTGGAAAGCGCCTCGAGCCCGCTGGAGAGGCTGCTGCTCGCAACGCTGTGCTCGCTCGAGCCCGGCGCGGCAGAGGGGGTTTACTCGGGCAAAAAAGCCGAATGCGGCCCGATTTCCGTATCCCTCGCGCAAACCGAAGGCGAAGAGCCGAGCCTCGAGGAAGCGGCAGAGCATCCCGCCGCCAATCCCGAAAAGGCGGCGGAGATAAGGCGGCGGATAGATTTTAAATACGAGTACGCCCCCCTGAGCCTCGCGCCCGCCAAGCTCGCCGTTACCGAGCTCAGTGAGGCGCCCGGGGGCGCCGCCTACCGCCCGGCTTTCGCGAGAAAGAGCGCGGACGCGGCGCGGCGCGGCACAGCCGTGCATTTATTCATGCAGAGCGCGGATTACGCGCTCGCCGCTCAGTCTGTGGAAAAGGAGCTGGAGCGGCTTGTAGAGAGGGAATATATCTCCCGCGAGGACGCGCGGCTCATAGATTTGAAGGAGCTCGAGGGTCTCTTTTCCTCGCCGCTGGGAGCAAGGCTCGCTAAGGCGGACAAACTTCTGCGCGAATTTGAGTTTATAAGCTTTATCAAGGCGGGCGATATCTGCGAACTGCCCGCGAGCCTGGCGGACGAGAGAGTCTGCATACAGGGAATAGCGGACTGCGTGCTTATAGAAAAGGGCGCGGCCACGCTTCTGGACTACAAAACCGACCGCGTGAGCGATTCCTCAGAACTTCGCGAGCGCTACGCGGCGCAGCTGAGGCTCTATAAGGCCGCGCTCGCCCCTCGCCTTAAGGAGAGAATAGGGCGTTGTATTGTTTATTCCTTCGCCCTCGGGCGCGAGGTGGATATGGGTTTTTAGGGTGAAAAGGGCGGTTTTTTACATATATTTGTAAAATTTATTTTAACTGTGGTATAATCATGAAAATGCGTCTTTCGGGCCGTGTGTTTTAACGTACCCTTATAACACGGACGCAGCAGAAAAAGTAATGCCGAACGGAAAGCGCTTTTTTGGCGCGCTATCCTTTAATAAGCGAGGTTATATAGATGGACCCCAACAGCTTTTCGGGAATACCGGCCTACCCCCCCTATCCCTCACCTGAGGAGCCGCACGTTGAGGAGTATCCCGCGCACTACGCGCCCTACCGGCCGGGAGAGCTCCCGCCGATAGAGCCCGGCTTGGAATATCAGTCGGCCGATGCTGTCTTTACAGACCCTTATGCGCCGCCACAGCCCTATACGGGCCAGTTCCCCTATGCCGATCCCTACGCGCCGGTCTACCCCGCGGCGCCCTACGCCCCCGCGCTGCCGGTATATCCCGAACTGCCCCTGCCCGAATACCCTCAACCCGAATATCCCGCCGACGGCGGCTACTATACCGACCCCTACGGCGCGCCGACGGCGCCCGTCTACCCCCCCGCGTCAGATTTCTTCGCCGACCGCTACGCCGCGCCGGCCGTCTCCCCCTCGCCCGAGTATGCGTCCCCCTCCTACCCCGATAGCGCGCGGCCGCCCTATACTCCTGCCTACGAGCCCTCGGGAGCCTACGCCCCGCAGGAGCAGTTACCCTATACCGCTCCCCAGGCTCCGATTGATTACAACACGGCCCCTCCGCTCACCTACGTGCCCCCGGTGCAGCCCGCGCAGCCTCAGGCCGCCCCGCCGCAGGCTCCGCCTCAGCCGGTAGAGCCTCAGGCCGCTCCGCAGGCTC
>JAUNBN010000169.1 GCA_030527085.1 Oscillospiraceae bacterium | reverse complement strand
CCTCGCCCTCGGCTATCTGGCTGAAGAGGTTGTCGAGCGTCACCTTGCGGTAGGCTCTGAACTGCTCCTCCTTCTCCTCGGCGCGGCGTATATCGACGAGCTCGCGCGCGAGCTTCTCGTCGGCTACTGCGTTGAAAACGTCGCCCGCCAGCGGCACCTCGGCAAGACCCGTTATCTCAACTGGCGTGCTCGGCCCGGCCGCTTCTATGTCGCGGCCCCGGTCGTCGGTCATGGCGCGAATGCGGCCCACGGAGGTTCCGGCTATCAGAACGTCGCCCGAATGCAGGGTGCCGTTTTGTATGAGCAGCGTGGCCACGGGGCCGCGGCCCTTGTCGAGCCTGGCCTCAATAACCGTGCCGCGCGCGGCGCGGTCGGGATTGGCCTTCAGCTCGAGCACCTCGGAAACGAGGGTTATGTTTTCCAAAAGGTCGTCTATGCCCAGCCCCGTCTTGGCGGAAACCGGCACGCAGATGACATTGCCGCCCCAGGCCTCGGGCACGAGCTCGTATTCCGTGAGCTCCTGCATGACCCGCTCGGCGTTGGCCTCGGGCTTATCCATCTTGTTTATAGCGACTATTATGGTTACTCCGGCGGCCTTGGCGTGGTTTATGGCCTCCACCGTCTGCGGCATTATGCCGTCGTCCGCCGCCACCACGAGCACGGCTATATCCGTTACGGAAGCGCCGCGAGCGCGCATGGAGGTAAAGGCTTCGTGGCCCGGGGTATCCAAGAAGGTGATGTACTTCTCGCCCACCTGCACGCGGTAGGCGCCAATATGCTGGGTTATGCCGCCGGCCTCGCCTTCTATGACCTTCGTGTTGCGGATATAGTCGAGCAGCGAGGTCTTGCCGTGGTCAACGTGACCCATAACTACGACTACTGCGGGGCGCTCCCTTAAGCTCTCGGGCGGGTCGGTCTCGTCCTCGGAGGCGATGTTGAGCCGCTCCTCTATTGTCACATGAACCTCGCGCTCGACCTTTGCGCCCAGCGCGTCCGCTATGAGGCTGGCGGAATCGAAGTCTATCACGTCGGAGGCGGACTTCATCTCGCCGTACTTCATAAGCTCGCCCACTACCTTGGCGGCCGTGACCTTCAAGCGGCTGGCAAGCTCGCCGACGGATATCTCCTCGGGTATCTCTACTTTAAGCTGAATACTCTTGGCGTGGCGCAGGTTCTCCTGAACCTCCAGGCGCTTTCTGCGCTCGGCCTCGGTCTCCTTTTTGTAGGGCTGGCGGCCGCCGCGCTGCTGGGAGCGCTGCTTGAGCTTCTGCTTGCTGCCCTGCGGCGTGTTCCTGCGCGCCGCGCCCGCGCCGGTGTTCTGCGCGAGCTTGTCGTACTTCTCGCTGTATTTTTCAACATTGGTCTCGGCCGCGCGGGTGTCTACAACCTTGCTGACGCGCTCCTTGACCTCAAGAGGCTTGTCGGGCTTGCGCTCGGCTCTCTGCAGCTGCTTTTCGGCGGCCTTCTTCTGGAAGGCGGCGTCCACCTTGCCGTCGCCGCTCTTCGCCGTTTTGGCGGCGGCTGGCGCAGAGCCGGGCTTATGCTCTACAAAATAGCTTTCGAGGCTCTCTACGGGACGCTGCTGCGTCAGGCTGTCGAACAGAAAGTCCAGCTCCTCCTCGGCGAGGGCTGTCGTGTGCTTTTTGTCCGTCCCGTAGCTCTTGAGCGCGGCTATTACCTCCTTGTTGGTAAGCGCAAGGTCCTTAGCCAGCTCGCCTAGTTTGTACTTGATTATCATTCTGTCAAGCCTCCTTGTTGTGCGGGAGCGTCCCGTTCGCGTGTTTTTTCGCTGTATTTCTCCGCCTTCGGCGGGGAAAACGCAGCGTCAATGCCGCTCTTGGCCCTCTCCCTGTTGTGCTTGCGAGGCAGCGCTCTCCACCAGACGCGCCAGCCCCTCGTCGCAGACCGCCGCGAGTGCGAAGCGCCTCCCGA
The DNA here is from genome assembly GCA_030527085.1 of Oscillospiraceae bacterium. Classification (GTDB taxonomy): domain Bacteria; phylum Bacillota; class Clostridia; order Oscillospirales; family Ruminococcaceae; genus JAUNBN01. The sequence continues at coordinate 1,712 of JAUNBN010000169.1, read as the reverse complement.
CGACCCTTTCTATCTCCTCCTGCGTGCTTTCGAGGGCGAGCACCCTCGCCTCGCCGCAGGCACTTCTGAATTTTTTAAGCGTGTTCGGCGAAATATCCTTCGCCGTAACCGCGAGGCACGCGCCCTTTTTCAGCGCCTTGAGCGCGGCGTCGAAGCCTATCGCGAGCTTCCCTGCCTTGCGGCAGAGCGCCAGCGCGCCCAAAAGCCGTTCCTCACCCATTGGCTGCGGCGCCTTCAATCTCGCGCTCGAGCCTCAAATATATCTCCTCGGACACCGCGCATTCCAGCGCCCTCTCGAGCGAGCGGGACTTTCTGGCCTTTTTCAGACACTCGGCGTCGCGGCAGATATAGGCGCCCCGGCCGGATTTCTTGCCCGTGAGGTCTACGCTTATCTCGCCCTCGGGCGAGCGCACCACGCGCACCAGCTCCTTTTTCGGCCTGCCCTCGCGGCAGCCCGCGCACATCCTAATGGGCTCCTTGCGCTGCTTCATAAGCTCTCTCTCCGTCAGGTTTTGACTATTCCTCCGCTTCCGCGGACTCCTCGGCTTCTTCCTTTGGCTCGTCGGTGGTTTCGGCCTCGGGGACTTCCTCTTTGGCGGCTTCGCTCTCTTCGATTTCGGTCTCGTTGGGGACATCCTCGGAAACCGCCTCGTCCTCCTCGTCCTCGCCGTAGTAGCCGCTCTCGGGCCTTATATCTATCTTATAGCCCGTGAGCCGCGCCGCGAGGCGGGCGTTCTGGCCCTTGTTGCCTATGGCGAGCGAGAGCTGATGGTCGGGCACCGTCACGCGGCAGACTCGCGCCTCGGGGTCGAGTATCTCGACCGAGACTACGTTCGCGGGCTAGAGCGCCTCGGCTATATAGAGCTCGGGGTCCTCGTTGTAGAGGACTATGTCTATCTTCTCCCCGCCCAGCTCGTCTACTATATGGGAGACGCGGCTGCCCCTGGGGCCTATGCAGGCGCCGCGCGGGTCTACGTTTTCGTCGCGGCTTAAAACCGCGAGCTTGGTGCGCATTCCCGCCTCGCGGGAGATGCCCTTTATTTCAACCGTGCCGTCGAATATCTCCGGCACCTCGTTTTCAAAAAGCCGCTTCACGAGGCCGGGGTGGGTGCGCGAAATCATGATTTTCGGCCCGCGGTCGGTAACGGCAACGTCCACCACATAGACCTTTACCCTGTCGCCCTCGCGCAGCTCTTCGGTGGGCACCTGCTCCGTCTTGGGCAGCAGCGCCTCGCTGTTTCCGATTTCCAGCACGGCTGCGCCGCGCCGCGCGTCTATGCGGTTAACCGTGGCGGTCAGTATCTCGCCCTTCTTGCTCTGCAGCTCCTCGCAGAGCAGCTCGCGCTCGGCCTCGCGTATGCCCTGCCTTATAACGTGCTTCGCGGTCTGCGCGGCTATGCGCCCGAAATCCTTTGTGGCTAGCTCTATTACAACAGAGCCGCCCAGCTCGGCGGTTTTGTCGAGCTCCTTCGCCTCTTCGAGGGTGAGCTGGGTCTTGGGATCCTCGACCTCCTCCACAACCTGCTTGGTGAGCGTGACCTTAAAGCTCCGCTCTTCGGGGTCTATCAGCACCTCTATATCCGCCTGCTCTCCGAAATCCTTGCGGACGGCTATCTGTATGGCGTTCTTAATCTTTTCGAGCAGCTCCCCTGCGGGAATCTCCCTCTCCTTTTCTATCTGGGCCAGCGCCTCGAAAAATTCCGCGTTCATGG
>JAUNBN010000168.1 GCA_030527085.1 Oscillospiraceae bacterium | reverse complement strand
AATGGGAATGTCCTCAATCAGGGGAATATTCACGGTGGGCAGCACCTTAGAGGCTATTGAGGACGTAGAGCCCTTGCTGCCGGTGAACATATACAGCAGAAAGACCGTAAAGGAAGCCGCAAAGGTGTTGAGCGCTATTCCCACGAGCACCGGCATGGTGCCGAGCTTCATGGTGAGCCCCGCAATAACGAGCGCGAGCACCAGCCCCGTCGCCACCGCGATAAGCAGGCCCAGCCAGGCGTTTTGCGTCCAGTAGCTGCCCATTACCGCCATCAACGCGCTGAAGAGCATTATGCCCTCTATTGCTATATTGGGCATTCCGCTGAGCGAGGCTACATAGGCGCTGAGAGCCGCGAACATGAGCGGCACGCCGACGCGGACTATAGTAAAGAGGAAGGATTCGCTGAAAATAACCTTAAGCACGTTTTCCATCTGCCATGCCCTCCTTCAAAAGCTGTTTTTCGCGCAGCGCGCGCAGGAAGTACTGCGAGGAGATGAGCAGTACGAGTATCGCCTGAACTATCGAGATTATCTCGACCGGCACATCGCTGTTGCGGGACATTATCTCCGCCCCTACGTTCAGATAGCTTATACCGAAGGCGACGAAGAAAATCGCTATCGGGTTGTTTTTGGCCATCATCGTCACCAGCGCGCCCGTAAAGCCCAGACCCGGCAGCGCCGCCCAGACAAAGCGGTCGTACATGCTTATGACTTGCAGCGAGGTGCCGATCCCTGAGAGCAGACCGGAAATGAAATGCACCAGCAAAAAAAGACTGAAGGCGTTCATTCCGGCGTAGCGCGCGAAGCTGGCGTTGAAGCCTATCATTCTCACCTGGAAGCCCGTGCGCGTCTTGTAGAGGAAGATGTAGATTAAAACCACCGCAGCGACGGCCACAAAGGCGCTCACGGTCACGTTGGTGTTCTCGATAAGCGGGGGGAGCTTCGCCGTGTCCAGCAGGAGCTTGGAGCCGAAGTTGGCGTAGTCCGGCGCCTGCATATAGTCGCGCAGGAACCACATGCCCACGCCGAGGTAGATGGAGTTTAGCATGAGCGAGGAGACCAGCTCGTTGGTGTTGAATTTCGCCTTTAAAAAGCCGGGTATGAGCATGAGCAGACCGCCGAAGAGCCCCGTCGCGAGGACGCAGACCAGGGGGTGCACAACTCCGCTCGCTATGGCTACCTCGCTCGCGAGATAGGCGGTGAGCACGCCGCCGATATAGAAGATGCCCTCCGAGCCGAGGTTGAAGAGATTTGTTCGGAAGAGCAGCGAACAGGCGAGGCCCGCGAAAACCAGGGGTACGGCCTGCTCTATAACGTCGCCTATGTAGCGCACTTTGGTCAGCGGCGCGGAGAGCATGGTGGTAAAGGAGTCGAAGGGGTCGTCGGAAACCAGCGCCAGAACTATGAAGGTAATCCCAAGCGCTATAACTACCGAGACCATAGTCTTAACCGTATCAAAGACCTTTTCATCGGTGAATTTGAGCTTTTTAAGCTTCATCGAGAGCACCTCCCAGTTCTTCGGGCGTCTGGCGCTTTACGCCGAGCATATAGAGCCCGAGCTCGTTGCGGCTCAGCCCCTTGAGCGAGGGGAAATAAGCGACGACGCTGCCGCCGTACATTACCAGAATGCGGTCGCTCAGGCTCATCACCTCGTCGAGGTCGGCGCTGACGAGCAGGATTCCCGCGCCCTCGTTGCGCATTTCTATGAGCTGCTGGTGGACGAACTCGGCGCTGCCTATATCTATACCGTGGGTGGGCTGCTCGGCTATGAGGCAGACCGGACGCGTGTTGCTCTCGCGGGCCACAACAGCCTTTTGTATGTTGCCGCCGGAAAGGCTTCCCGCCTTCGCGGCGGGAGATTCGGCCTTAATCGAAAACTTTTCAATAAGCCCCTTCGCCGTCTCGTCTATCTTTTGGGAGTCCATAAAGAGCTTTTTATTTATGTCCTCGCGGTCGAAATAGGTGGCTACGAGGTTCTCCGCAAGCGTGGCGTTCAGCGCCGCACCGTCGGTCATTCTGTCCTCGGGTATAAAGGCGAGGCCGGCCCTGCGCTTGTCGTGTATTGAATACTTGCCGATGTCCGTATCTTCCAGCCTTATTCGGCCCTCGTCGAAGGGCATAAGGCCCGTGATGGCCTTGATTAGCTCCGGCTGCCCGTTGCCCTCAACTCCGGCTATGCCGAGAATCTCGCCGTGCCTCACAGAGAAGGAGACTCCGTCGAGTTTATTCTTGCTTCTGCCTTTAATGGTGAGGCCCTCAACGCGCAGCACCTGCTTGCCGTCCGTTTGGCGCTTGCGGTCGTCGTAGTCCTGCGCGAGGTCGCGGCCTATTATGAGCTCGGTAAGCTGCTCGAGCGAGAGGTCCGAGTTGTTGTAGGTGCCCTTGCTCACGCCGGAGCGCATAACGGTTATGCGGTCGCTTATCTTCTTTACCTCTCCCAGCTTGTGGGAGATGAAAATAATCGTGTGCCCGAGCTGGCGGAACTTCCCGAGCTCCTCGAAGAGCGATTCCGTCTCCTGCGGGGTGAGCACCGAGGTGGGCTCGTCGAGAATTATAACCTCGGCGTTGCGGTAGAGGGTCTTGAGGATTTCGACCTTCTGCTTTGTGCCGACGGAAAGCTCGGAGACCTTTTTCGTGACGTCGATGTCAAAATTGTATTTCTGAGCCAATTCTGAGGTCTTTTTAACGGCCTCCTTGTAGTCTATAAACACCCGGCTCTTTGTAGGCTCCGCGCCCAGAATGATGTTCTGGGCTACGGTCATGGAGGGTATGAGCATAAAATGCTGGTGAACCATGCCTATGCCGGCTTTTATGGCGTCGAGCGAGCTTTGAAAATGCACCTCTTTGTCCTTGTAGGTGATTTTGCCGTCCGACGCGTTCTCGATTCCGAAGATTATCTTCATCAGCGTCGATTTCCCGGCCCCGTTCTCGCCGACGACAGAGTGTATCTCGCCCCTGCGGAAATCCACGCTCACGCCCTTGTTGGCGACTACGCCGTTGTGGTAAACCTTTGTGAGGTTTTCGACCTTAAGGATTATGTCGTTCAGCTCTATCACTCCTTATGGAAAAGGAATGCTCCATTTCCTCGGAACAGAGCATTCCTTTTATAGTTTGAAACTAAAGCCTTATCTGGCCGCAGTAGCCTCGGCCTTTATGGCCTCCCAGCTGGCCTCGTCGTCCAGAACGCTGTAGATCTCGACCTCGCCGTCAACGACCTTCTGAACGGCCGCGGAGATCTCGGTGCGGATCTCTTCGGGGACGAGCTCCATGTAGCGGTCGTTCTCGGCTATACCGACAGCGCCGTCCGCGATGCCGAGCCTGCGCAGCTCGCCGCCGGGATAGTTGCCCTCGATAAGCAGGTCAGCCGCGGCCACGAACATATCGCCGCAGTTCTTGAGCATGGAGGTTACGATGGTGTTGGCAAGCTCGGGCTGCTCGCTCATGGAGATGTACTGGTCTACGTCAACGCCTATGGAATAGAGACCGGCGTCGGCAGCGGCCTGGAACACGCCCGTGCCGGTGCCGCCCGCGACCTGCCAGATGATGTCTACGCCGTCGTCGTACATGGCGGAGGCAAGCTCAAGGCCCTGAGCGGGGTCGGCGAAGGGGGTGGCGGAGGCGGGGTAGCCGATGTAAACCTGAACGTCGTACT
>JAUNBN010000167.1 GCA_030527085.1 Oscillospiraceae bacterium | reverse complement strand
GCTTCCGCGAGACCTCCAGCGAGTGGGTCAAGGAGGAGATAGCGGCCTATATGAGCTCTATAGAATGCCCAGACTGCCGCGGCCAGCGCCTCAAGCCCGTGGCGCTCGCGGTTACGGTGGGCGGCCGTAATATAATGGATATCTGCTCGCTCTCCATAGCCGACGCTCTGGACTTTTTTGAAAAGCTCGAGCTATCCGGCCAGGAGCTTTTGATAGGCGGGCCGGTTATTAAAGAGATTAAATCCCGCTTAGGGTTTCTTGTGAACGTCGGACTCAACTACCTCACTCTCGCGCGCGCGGCGGCCTCCTTGAGCGGCGGCGAGAGCCAGCGCATAAGGCTCGCCACGCAGATAGGCTCCTCGCTCATGGGCGTGCTCTACATCCTCGACGAGCCCAGCATAGGCCTGCACCAGCGCGACAACGAGAAGCTCATAGCCGCGCTGCTGCGCCTGCGGGATATGGGCAACTCGGTGCTGGTGGTGGAGCACGACGAGGAGACGATGCGCGCGGCGGACTATATAGTGGACGTGGGCCCCGGAGCGGGAGTCCACGGCGGCGAGATAATGTACGCCGGGCCCGCTAAGGGCATACTCAAATGCAAAAAGTCCATAACCGGGCGCTACCTCAGCGGCAAGCTCAAGGTTCCCGTACCCGAAAAGCGGCGCGAGGGCAGCGGCCGGAGTCTTATAGTGCGCGGGGCGCGGCAGAACAACCTCAAGGATATAGACGTCGATTTCCCGTTGGGCAAGTTTATCTGCGTAACGGGCGTTTCCGGCTCGGGCAAATCCTCGCTTATAAACGACATACTCTACAAAAAGCTGAGCTATGAGCTCAACCGCTCGAAGGCGCGCGCCGGAGCCTTCGAGAGCATAGAGGGCATGGAATATGTGGACAAGACCATCTGCATTGACCAGAGCCCCATAGGGCGCACGCCGCGCTCCAATCCCGCGACCTATATAGGCGTGTTCACCGACATACGCTCGGTCTACGCGCAGACCAACGACGCGAAGCAGCGCGGCTACGGCCCCGGACGCTTTTCGTTCAATGTTAAGGGCGGGCGCTGCGAGGCCTGCCAGGGCGACGGCATTATAAAGATAGAAATGCACTTTCTGCCCGACGTTTACGTCCCCTGCGAGGTCTGCAAGGGACGCCGCTACAACCGCGAGACGCTCGAGGTGAAATACAAGGGCAAGAGCATCTACGACATACTCGAGATGACCGCCGAGGAGAGTGTGGAGTTCTTCAAAAACCACAATAAAATTGCCCGCAAGCTCCAGACGCTCTGCGACGTGGGGCTGGGCTATATCAAGCTCGGCCAGTCCTCCACCACGCTCTCGGGCGGCGAGGCTCAGCGCGTGAAGCTCGCCTGCGAGCTCTCGAAGATAGGCACGGGACAGACGGTCTACGTCCTCGACGAGCCCACTACAGGCCTGCACGCCGACGACGTCCGGCGGCTCATAGAGGTTCTGCAAAAGCTGGTGGACGCGGGCAACACAGTAGTTGTGATAGAGCACAACCTCGATATAATAAAGACCGCCGACTGGGTGATAGACCTCGGCCCCGAGGGCGGCGACCTCGGCGGCAGAATAGTGGCCGAGGGCACGCCCGAGGAGGTTGCCGCCTGTGAGGGTTCTTATACCGGGCAGTTCCTCAAAAGGGTGTTGCCGCCCGCGCGCGGCTGAGGCTAAAGTACGCTTGCGAGCGTCCCGCTTGGCGCAGAGCTTTTCGCAGCATTTCCCTTGCCGCGGACAGGAAGCCAGCATTTTAACGCGCGTTCAGGCAACTCGCGGAGCGATTATCTTCTGCGCGGCCTTTTCGCCCTGATTCTCCCGCCTACGGCGGGGGAATCATAAGCTTAAATACGCCTTCAGCCCGCCCGCGGACACTCCCTTCTTGCGCGGCTTCGGATTTATGGTATAATGTTTTCAATATAAATCGAGGCTGGCGGAATAGAGTTGTCGCAGGAAAGAAACAACAGGGAAATAAGCTCCGCGCTGCGCGCGCATTTTGGGCGTGCGCCGCGCGTTTTTATTCGCACCTTCGGCTGCCAGCAGAACGTAAGCGACAGCGAGCGGATGCTCGGCCTGCTCGAGGGTTTGGACTGCGAGGCCTGCTGCGAAGCGGAGGGGGCGGATATAATAATCTTCAACACCTGCGCCGTGCGCGAGCACGCCGAGGACAGGGTCTTCGGCAATATAGGCAGGCTGAAGGCGCTCAAAAGCGAGCGGCCCGAGCTTTTGCTCTGCGTCGGCGGCTGCATGGTGCAGCAGGAGCATATAGCGAAAAAGCTGCTTGAGAGCTACCCCTACGTCGATATAGTATTCAACACAAACGAGCTCGGCCGCCTGCCCTCGCTTTTGGCCGAGAGACTCGAAAAGAACACGCCGCTCGACGCGCACGGCTGCTGCGACTGGAGCATGCGAGAGGGGCTCAAGCCCAGACGCGAGGGCGGATTCAGAGCCTTTGTACCTATTATGTACGGTTGCGACAACTTCTGCTCCTACTGCGTCGTGCCGCTGGTTCGCGGGCGCGAGCGCTCGAGAAACAGCGAGCATATAATAGCGGAGTTTAAAGCTGCGCTCGGAGAGGGCTACCGGGATATTATGCTGCTCGGGCAGAACGTGAATTCCTACGGCAAGGGCCTTGACGAAGACATAAACTTTGCCGGGCTCTTAAGAAAGCTTGCCTCGCTCGAAGGCGATTTCACGCTGCGCTTCATGACCAGTCACCCCAAGGACGCGACAAGAGAGCTCTTCGAGGTCATGGGGGCCTTTCCGAAGATAGCGCCGCACATCCACCTGCCCGTGCAGAGCGGCAGCGACCGCATCCTGCGCCTTATGAACCGCCGCTACAGCTCTGAGGGCTACCTCAGGCTCACTGAGGAGGCGCGCGCGCTCGTGCCGGGAATCACCTTTTCGAGCGATATAATAGTCGGCTTCCCCGGAGAGACGAGGGAGGACTTCGACGCGACGCTGAGGCTTATAAGAGAGGTTCGCTTCGCCTCGCTCTTCACCTTTATCTATTCAAAGCGTGAGGGCACGCCCGCCGCGAAGATGCCGGACGACACGGCACACAAAACAAAGGCGCGGCGCTTGGCCGAGATACTGGACATTCAAGAGGAGATAGCCGCCGAGCGGGAGAACGCGCTTGTCGGCAGCGTCCAGAGGGCGCTCGTAGTCGAAAGGCTGGGCGAGGTGCTTTATGAGGGCAGACTCTGGGACAACAACTCCATAGCGCTCGAAGGCAGCGGCGCGGTAGGCGAGTTCGCGCAGGCTGAAATACTCTCTCGCACGAAGAAAAGACTTTTCGGAAGGATAGTTTAAACTAAAAATGGAAGATAAGATAATAAGCATGGCGAAGGCCTTGGGCCGCGCGCTGCTGCTCGATGAGCGCAGCGCCGAGCTCGGCGCGGCCTGCAAAGCCAACGACGAAGACGAGGAGCTGCAGGGCGCTATAAAGCGCTACGGTGAACTGAAGTCCGAGCTCGCAAAGGCGCTGGACTCCGGGAACTCGGGCGATGAGATAAGCCGCCTTAACGACGAGACAGGCGAGCAGTACGAGAAAATAATGCAAAGCGCCGGTATGCTCCGCTACGCCGCGGCCAAGAAAGAGGCCGACGAGCTGCTCAACTGGATATTCGCGATAATCACTACAGCCATGAACGGCGGCGA
>JAUNBN010000166.1 GCA_030527085.1 Oscillospiraceae bacterium | reverse complement strand
ACGACGTAAAAGAGGTTGCGGTTGACAAAGAACATAGCCGCCGTAAGCGCGATATAGCAAAAGGCCATAACGCACAGCACGAGCTCTATCATTATGTTGCGCTTTAACTTCATAGGCTTCAGAGCCTTTCGGCCTTCCCGTTTTCGGAAGGCTTATATCTCCATTATAACGGGCAATATCATCGGGCTGCGCTTCGTGCGGCGGTCCATGAGCTTTTGCAGCTCCTCGCGTATGCGCGGGCGCAAATCCGTCTTGGTAAAGCCGCCGCGATTCGAGAGGCCCTCCTCGATTATAATTCGCGTCAGCGACTTTGCCTCGTCTATAAGAGGCTCGGACTCCTTGACATAGACAAAGCCGCGGGAGATAACGTCCGGGCCGGAGATTATCTCGCCGGAATCGGGGTCTACGGTGCAGACGACGACCATAAGGCCGTCCTGCGCCAGATGCTTGCGGTCGCGCAGCACCACGCTGCCCACGTCGCCCACGCCCAGACCGTCCACAAATACGCGCCCCGAGGGAACCGTTCCCGCCTTGCGGAAGCCGCGCTCGTTGAACTCGATTACCTCGCCTATCTCGGGGATAATAATATGCGAGCTGGGTACTCCCAGGCTCTCGGCGAGCTTCGCGTGCTTGACGAGATGCTTATACTCGCCGTGGACGGGGATAAAAAACTTCGGCCGCACGAGCTGGAGCATGAGCATGAGCTCGTCCTGATTGGCGTGGCCGGAGACGTGCGTCTCGTACATCCTCTCGTAAATAACGTCGCTGCCGCGCTTGAGCAGCCCGTTTATTACGTGCGTCACCATCTTTTCATTGCCCGGTATGGGCGTGGCCGAGATGATAATGAGGTCTCCCGGGCCAACGGACACCTGCCTGTGGGTTCCCGCGGCCATTCTCGAGAGCGCGGAGAGCGGCTCGCCCTGGCTGCCGGTCGTTATCAAAATAAGGTCGCTGGGCTTGTAGCGGTTTATCTGGGCAACGTCCACGAGCATATCATCGTCTATATCGAGATAACCCAGCTCGCCCGCGATTCTGGTGTAGTTCTCCATGCTGCGCCCGGAGAGCGCTATCTTGCGCTTGTGCCGCCGTGCGATATCTATTATCTGCTGTATGCGCTGGAGGTTGGAGGCGAAGGTGGCTATTATCAGCCGCTTGCCCTCGGCGCGCGAAAACAGCTTTTCGAGCGAGTCTCCCACCAGGCTCTCCGTAAGGCTGCTGCCGGGCTTTTCGGCATTGGTCGAGTCCGAGAGCAGGGCGAGCACGCCCTCGCTGCCGAGCTGTCCGAAGCGCGTCAGGTCTATGGTCTCGTCGAAGACAGGCGTGTAATCCACCTTGAAATCCCCGGTCTGCACTATGACTCCCGCCGGGGTGCGGACAGCGAAGGCTACGGCGTCGGGTATGGAGTGGTTAACCCTTATCGCCTCTACTCTGAAGCAGCCGAAATCGAGGGTATCGCCCGCCGAAATGACATTGAGCCGGGGCTTGAAGGGCAGGCTGTGCTCCATGAGCTTGGCCTCTATAAGGCCTATTGTGAGCTTGGTGGCGAAAATCGGGATGTCCGCCTGTTTCAAGAGGTAGGGTATGCCGCCTATATGGTCCTCGTGGCCGTGGGTGACGAGCAGCGCCTTTATTGAGGCGGCGTTCTCAACAACATAGGTGAAGTCCGGTATTACTATATCAACTCCGGGCATCTCGTCGTCCGGGAAGGCGAGACCGCAGTCCACCAGAATCCTCTCCTCGCCGGACTCGTACATCGTCAGGTTCTTGCCTATCTCCCCCAGTCCTCCGAGGGGGATTATCCTTAGGGCCTTTTCGCCGTAAATCGGCTTTACTCTCTTGTACTCTCTGGGGCGCGATGCGCGCTCCGAGGGTCGGGTACCAAGCTTTTCGCCCGTCTGCGCGCGGGGCGTTCTGGGCTTCTTCGCGACCGCTTCCGTCTGAATGCGCTCAAAGGCTCTCGGAGCCTTCTCCGGAGCGCTTTTTTTGTTTTCGTTCAATGTATAGCTCCTTTTTTGCAACAGTACCAAAGGCTCGCCTTGGTTTACAATGCGAACCTGATGCGCTGTATATTTGTCGTTTATATATACGGCCGCGCTTTGGGCAGCCGAAAAACTCAATCTTCTGAAATACTATATTACTTTTCAAGGCTAATATTGTCAATTCCCGCAGCTTTAATCCTGCGGCGCGGGAGCGTCGTGTTCGCGTGGGATTTGCGCTCCGGTTTTTCCCCCCGAAGGCGGGGGAACCGGAGCGTTAACATGCTTTTGGAATCCAAAGCCGGGAAAACACCGCAAAAACGCAAGCAATCGGGATGCTTCCCGCGGCGCGGGAGGCTTGTTTTCGAGCCGCGCACTCAAGTATAATAGGCTTCAGCTTAAAATTTGAGGCGGGGGTAATAATGCCAAAGCGAGTAGAGCTCTATTCGGACGGCGCCTGCTCGGGAAATCCCGGGCCGGGCGGCTGGGGTACTATTCTGGTATATAAGGATAAAGAGCTGGTTCTCTCCGGCTACGAGGCCGAGACCACCAATAACCGCATGGAGCTCACGGGCGTAGTGCGCGGGCTCGAGGCGCTCAAGGAGCGCTGCGAGGTAGATATCTACAGCGACTCGCGCTATGTGGTGGACAGCGTCAACAAGGGCTGGCTCTACGACTGGGAGCGCCGCGGCTGGAAGAATTCTCAGAAGCTCGAGCCTCCGAACCGCGACCTCTGGCAGCGGCTCATAGTCCTCCTGGAGCGCCACGAGACGAGCTTTCACTGGATACGCGGCCACGCGGGACACCCCTATAACGAACGCTGCGACGCGCTGGCGGTTAAAGAATACACCGAGAGAGCTTAAAAGCCTATTCGCTTTCTTCTTTGATGGCCTCCCAGTAGGCCTTCGCGGCCTGCTCGAGCTTGTTGTCGCCGTATTCGTAATACTTTTTATCCTTTAAGCTGTCGGGCAGATACTGCTGTCTTACCCAGCGCTTGGGGCAGTCGTGCGGGTAGATGTAGCCCTTGCCGCGTCCGAGTTTCTCCGCGCCGGAATAGCCCGTGCCCTTGAGGTGGGCGGGAACGTCGGACACGCCGCCGGCCCTGACGTCGGCCAGCGCCGCGTCGAGCGCGAGATAAGAGGTGTTGCTCTTGGGCGCGGTTGCCAGCAGCACGGCGGCCTGGGCTAAGGGTATCCTCGCCTCGGGCAGACCCAGCCTCATGGCCGAATCGACGCAGGCGTTCACTATGGCGGCGGCTTGCGGGTAGGCGAGGCCTATATCCTCACTGGCCATCACGAGCAGCCTGCGTGCGGGGGAGATTATATCTCCGGCCTCGACGAGCCGTGCGAGGTAGTGAACCGCGGCATCAGCATCCGAGCCGCGCACGCTCTTTTGCAGCGCGGAGAGCAGGTCGTAGTGGGAGTCGTCCTCGCGGTCGTAGCGCGTAGCGGAGCGGGAGGCCGCCTGCTTCGCCATATCGAGAGTGATGGTCTTCACCCCGCCCTTCTCCTTCGCGGCGGCGGCAAGCAAATCAATAGCGCCCAGAGCTTTTCTGACGTCTCCGCCCGCGCTTTTGGCGAGATACTCGCGTGTCTCGTCGTCGCAGACGTAACTCAAGCCGTCGCCCTCCTCAAGCAGTCTGAAGGCGCGATCCACCGCGAGCCTCACGTCCTCGAAATCGAGCTGCTTGAACTCAA
>JAUNBN010000165.1 GCA_030527085.1 Oscillospiraceae bacterium | reverse complement strand
GCCATGGCTATCATGACGCGCTGGCGCATACCGCCGGAGAGCTGGTGCGGATACTGCTTGGTGACGACCTCGGGGTTCGGGATCTTCACGTCGGCCAGCAGGTCCACGGCCTTGAGCGCGGCCTGGTGCTTGGACAGGCCCTGGTGTATCATCAGCGGCTCGGAGAGCTGGCGCTCGACGGTGAACACGGGGTTCAGGCTGGTCATCGGCTCCTGGAAGATGACGGAGATATCGTTGCCGCGTATCTTGTACATCTCCGCGGTGGAGAGCTTCGTCAGGTCGCGGCCCTCGAAGAGTATCTCGCCGCCGGCTATATAGCCGTTGCCGTCCAGAAGCTGGAGTATGCTCATGGCGGAGACGCTCTTGCCGGAGCCGGACTCGCCCACGACGCCGAGCACCTTGCCGGAGTCCACGGCGTAGCTGACGCCGTTCACGGCCTTGACCGTGCCGCGTTTGGTGGTGAAGAAGGTCTTCAGGTCCTTGAGTTCTAGCAGCATACCTCAGCCCCCCTATCTTTCCGTGGATTTGGGGTCGAACGCATCGCGCAGCGCGTCGCCCACGAGGTTGATGCAGATAGTGCAGATGCCGAAGATGGCCGCCGGGAACACCCAGCGCCACCAGTACTGCTGGATGACGATGGAGTTGTTCGCGCCGGTGAGCATATTGCCCCATGTCGGCGTGGGCGGCGAGATGCCGAAGCCCATGTAGGACAGGGTAGACTCCGTCAGCATGGCGGTGGCGAAGTCCAGCGTGGCCGTCACGAGGATGAGGCTGAGCACGTTCGGCAGGATGTGCCGGAAGATTATCGACCGCTCGCGCACGCCCATGGCCTGCGCCGCGGTGACGTATTCCTGCTCGCGCTGGGAGAATATCTGCGCGCGCACCAGGCGGCAGATAGACGGCCAGGAGAGCACGCCCAGCACGACCATTATCAGATACATTCGCTGCTCCACCGATATGCGCGTGCCGATGACGGCGGAGAGGATGAGCGCGAAGGGCAGGAAGGGCATGCCTCCGACCAGCTCCGAGAAACGCATGACCGCCATATCCACCCAGCCGCCGAAGTAGCCGGCCAGGCCGCCCATGATGATGCCTATGACCAGCGAGATGATGACCGCGACGGCGCCGACAGTCATCGTGACCCGGCCGCCGTTCACTATGCGGGTGAGTATGTCGCGGCCGAAGTTGTCCGTGCCGAGCAGATAGCCCTTGAGGCCCCAGGTGATGAGCTCCCCGTCCGTGGTCACGGCGTAGTTCTGATAGAAGCCGGCGTAGACGGTCTCTATATCCGCGTCGTGTACGGAGGAGGGCACGCTGGCCTGGCCGTGCGTGTCGTCCCCCCAGGAGACGACCTCGCCGTTTTCGAGCAGGGCGGTGTAGTGGCTGCGCCCGCCGTATAGCTCGACGGGGTGGCTGTCCATCTCCGGCACCTGGTTCTCGCCGCTGCCGACGTTGCCCCAGACGGTTATCTTGCCGTTAGAGTCCACGGCGGCGCAGGTGCTGCTCGTGGCCGCGATGTCCACGATGTCGGTCAGCCCCTCGGGTATGGCGGAGAATACGTTCTTCTGCAGGCCGGGATAGACGACTGTGCCGTCGTCCAGCAGGGCGATATAGTTGTAGTTCGTCAGGGCGACCTTCTGGATGCGGCCCTGGTACTCGCTCTTGACCCAGAGGTCGGCCATGTTGCCGTTGCCCCAGACATAGAGGTTGCCGTCCTCCGTCAGCGCGGCGGTGTACTGGTAGCCCGCCTCGAGCTGCTTTATGCCGAGGTTTACGCCGTCGTCCATGGCGTCCTCTATCTCGTCCGGCAGGCGGGCCTGGCCCAGGCGGTCGTTGCCCCAGACATAGACGTTGCCGGAGCTGTCCGCCACGGCGACATGGTCGTAGCCCGCGGCGATGTGCTCGACGTCGGCCTCCAGGACCTCCGCCGGGATGTTGGCGATGTCTATGACGTCGGTCACCTTCGTATAGCCCCAGATATAGGTCTTGCCCGCGTTCGACACGCCTATGCCGAAGGTCGTGCCGGGGGCGATGTCCGCGATGTCCGTCGCCAGCTCCTCCGGCGGGCTGAGCATCGACATCATCGGAGGCACGTTTTTCTGCGTGTTGTCCTCATAGCTCAGGTTCAGCACGAAGAAGCGGGGGCCTATCATGACGAACAGGAAGATGCAGAGGAAGACTATGAGCCCTATCATGCCCAGCTTGTTCGAGACGAACTTCTTGAACACGACGCGGCCCGGGCTCTGGAGCTGCTCCTCCTCCATGAAGCTCAGGGTCTTGTTCCGGTTGCCGAAGAGCCGCTGCAGGAGCGTGGATCTGGTCCTTTTCTTCTCTTTTGACATTTCAGATCCCCTCCCTTACTTGTCCACGCGGACCCTGGGGTCCACGAGGCCGTAGCTGAGGTCCATCAGCAGAGCTCCGACGAGGCTGACGACGGTGTAGAACATCTGCGTCGCCAAAACGAGCTCGTAGTCGTGGTTCGTCAGGCCGAGGATGTAGAGGTTGCCCATGCCGTTGAGGGCAAAGGTGTTCTCGACGATGAGCGAGCCGCTGAATATGCTGAGGAACCAGCCGATGATGACGGTGACTATCGGCAGCAGCGCGTTGCGCCAGGCGTGGGAATAGACGACGACCTTCTCCTTCAGGCCCTTGGCCCGGGCCGTGCGGATATAGTCCATGGACAGCGACTCTATCATGGCGCTGCGGACGTATCGCGTCATCCCGCCCAGGGAGCCGAAGGTCATGACGAGTATCGGCAGGCCGAGGTAATACAGCTTGTCCAGCGTCGCCTGCATGCCCGTGTAGTCCGAGCCGGGCGTCTTGATGCCCATGACCGGGAACCATTCCAGCGTGACGGCGAAAAACCAGATGAAGACCAGGGCTATTATATATATGGGTATAGAATAGCCGATGATGGTTATGACCTGCGTCACCTGGTCCACCTTGCCCCGCTTGTGCACGGCGCAGTAGATGCCGAGCGGTATGGTGATGCCCAGCGCCAGGATGGTGACGAAGATATTAATAAACACGGTGTTTGATATGCGGTCCGGTATGACGTTCAGGACGTTCGTCTTGAAGTAGGTGGAGTACCCCAGGTTGCCCTGGAGCAGGCCGTTCATCTCGCCGCTCTGCTTTTCGGCGACGACGCCCACCCATCTGCCGAAGCGGATGAAAATGGAGTCGTCCAGGCCCATCTCGGATCGGAGCTGCTGGTATCTCAGCTCATATTCCTCGGGCCTCAGCTCCTGCCTCATCCCCTCCAGCTCCACGCGCGCGGGGTCGCTGGGGATAAGGTTATACAGGCAAAACATGAGGAAGGAGATGAGTACGAACACCACTACCATGTAGACGAGGCGCTTGAGGATATACTTTCCCATCTATGCGCTTCCCTCCCATTCTCTATTAGTGTTCCCGGGCTGACATTTGTCAGGGGGAGCTGCCCGCCCCTGTCAGCCGGTGTAGTATAAACCCTTTCGGGAGAATAGTCAAAGCCAATGTCTGTACGGAAAAAACGGCGGGGCGGGTTTTTCCGCCCCGCCGTTTTCCTGATACGGGGTCAAGCCTGGGCGCTTTTGCTCAGATGCTTCCGGGCAAAAGCGCTCAGAGGCTTACTCGGCGTTCTCGATGGAGGCGTAGAGGACGGCCTGCTGGAAGTCCCAGAGGCTGCTCTGCTCAAAGCCG
>JAUNBN010000164.1 GCA_030527085.1 Oscillospiraceae bacterium | reverse complement strand
GCCGAGGCTGCAAACAACTACGGACAAGAGGCGTGAAAGCCTATGAAGAAGCGCGTGCTAGTAATTGTGCCCGCCTACAATGAAGAATCGAATATAGCCGCCGTCGTCGCTTCTCTGAGGGAAAAGGCCCCGGCCTGTGATTTCATAGTCGTCAACGACTGCTCGGAGGACGCAACTAAGCGGCGCTGCGAGGAAATAGACGCGCCCTATATAGATATACCCGTTAACCTCGGCATAGGCGGCGGCGTACAGACCGGTTTCCGCTACGCCTGCGAGCGGGGTTACGACGCCGCGGTCCAGTTCGACGGCGACGGTCAGCATCTGGCGGAGTTTCTGCCTGCAATAGTTGAGCCTGTGCTCGCGGGAGAGTGCGATTTGTGCATAGGCTCGCGCTTTTTGGAGAAAAAGGGCTTCCAGACCTCGGCCATGCGCCGCTTCGGCATAAATTTCCTCTCGTTTTTGATATACCTGGTCTGCAAAATAAGAGTGACGGATGTTACCAGCGGCTTTCGCGCCTCCTCGCGCGCGCTCTGCGAGTTCTTCTGCGAGAACTACGCCCAGGACTACCCCGAGCCGGAGGCCGTAATGGCCGCTTCAATTGCGGGCTTCAGGGTAGAGGAGAGGCCGGTCGAGATGCGCGAGCGGCAGGGCGGCAAGTCCTCTATAAGCCCTCTCAAGTCCGTCTACTTTATGATCAAGGTCTCGCTGGCCATACTGATAGGAGCTTTTACCGGAGAAAGGAAGAAAAGATGAACGCTGCGCTGCGTATTTTTCTCGCCGTTTGCATTGTCGTTTACTTTGGCGTGCTGCTCTATATGCTCAAGAGGAAGCGCCTGATATTAAAATACTCTCTGTTTTGGCTGCTTTCGGGTCTTATACTTACTGTATTCCTAATCTGGCCCCAGCTCGTTTTTAATGCCTCGGCGCTGATAGGCATTTCCGACCCCGTAAACGCGGTCTTCCTGCTCTACGCGGGCTGTATGCTGCTTTTGACCCTCTCGCTCACCTCGATAGTTTCACAATTCAACCGCGTGAACAGGGATACGATACAGACACTGGCGCTCTTGGAGAAGCGCGTGCGAGAGCTGGAAGCCGAGCTTCAAAACAAGAGCAGAGAGCCTGAGAGCTGAATCGGGAACAGTGCCAAACGTCCGGCAGGGCGGGGCGTTTATCTTCAGTTGAATATATCCGCTATACTATAAAGGCCACAGGGAAAGGTAACAAACGATGATTGAGAGAGCAAAGAGCCCCGAGCGGCCCGAGCTTGCGAAGTATATTGACCACACGATACTCAAGCCCGAGGCCACGGAAAAGGATGTTAAGAGACTCTGCGCCGAGGCGCGCGAATACGGCTTCGCCTCTGTCTGCGTCAACCCCTGCTACGCGAAGCTCGTTTCAAAGGAGCTTGCGGGCAGCGAGGTCAAGACCTGCTGCGTGATAGGCTTTCCGCTGGGAGCTTCAAGCACGCGCGTTAAGGCGCTGGAGGCGAAGGACGCGATAAAAAACGGCGCGGCAGAGATAGACATGGTAATTAATATCGGCGCGGCGAGGGCCGGGCGCTGGGCGGCGGTGAGGCGCGATATTGCCTCGGTAGTGCGCGCGGCGAAGGGCAGGGCCGCCGTTAAGGTCATCATCGAAACCTGCCTTTTGAACGACAGAGAAAAGGTGAAGGCCTGTCTTGCCGCCAAAGAGGCGGGAGCGGATTTTGTTAAGACCTCTACCGGCTTCTCGAGCGGCGGCGCGACGGCGGCGGACGTGAGGCTAATGCGTGAGACGGTTGGAGAGGAGCTGGGCGTAAAGGCCAGCGGCGGCATTCGCAGCGCCGAAAAGGCGAAGGAAATGCTCGAGGCGGGCGCGAGCCGCCTCGGAACCAGCTCGGGTCTCGAGATAATAGGCGCTTGAGGGGCTGAAAAGCGTGCTCAAATTGGGCGGGCAGGGGCCCCTAAGCGTGTAATAAACGGAAAAAATCATCCGAATGGACGTCTATTTGAGCTTAAAGGCTTGACAGCGGAGCTTTCTTTGCGTATTATTCCGGGGGCTTTGCCGAAAAGCTCTCGAAAGGGGAACTAGAGTATGATAAAAGCGATTGTTGGGGCAAACTGGGGCGACGAGGGCAAGGGCAAGCTCACGGACGCTCTGGCCGAGCACGCCGATATAGTTATACGCTTTCAGGGCGGCGCAAACGCCGGACACACGATAGTAAATCAGTACGGCAAGTTCGCGATGCACATGCTGCCCAGCGGGGTCTTCAACGGCCACGTGACCAACGTGATAGGCAACGGCGTGGCGCTTTCGGTAGAGGATTTCGTAAAGGAGCTCGAGGTTCTGCGCTCGCGCGGCGTGCCCGGTCCGAAGCTCATTGTCTCCGACCGCGCGCAGGTAGTTATGCCCTACCACAAGCTCTTCGACTCCTACGAGGAGGAGCGTTTGGGCGGCAAGAGCTTCGGCTCCACCCGCTCAGGCATAGCTCCCTTTTATTCCGACAAATACGCGAAAATAGGCTTTCAGACGAGCGAGCTCTTTGAAGAGGAGAGCTATCTTGAGGAGAAGGCCGAGCGCGTATGCACAATTAAAAACGCGCTGTTAAAGGAGCTCTACCACAAGGAACTGCTGAAACCCGAGGAAGTATTTGCCAAGCTCTTGGAATACCGCGAGGCGCTGAGGCCCTATGTTTCCGATACCTTCCGATTTCTCTACGACAGCAACAAGGCTGGCAGGAACATTCTGCTCGAGGGGCAGCTCGGCGCGCTCAAGGACATAGACTGCGGCATCTACCCGATGGTCACCTCGTCGAACACGATAGCCGCATACGGCACCGTCGGCGCGGGGCTTCCCTCGGGAGGCATAGACCAGGTAATAGCCGTCGTTAAGGCCTATTCCAGCGCCGTCGGCGCGGGAGAGTTCGTCTCCGAGATACACGGCGAACAGGCCGATTTGCTGCGCGAGAAGGGCGGCGACGGCGGCGAGTACGGCGCTACGACCGGCAGGCCGCGGCGCATGGGCTGGCTGGATTTGGTGGCGAGCCGCTACGGCATTCGCGTTCAGAGCGCCGACTGCGCCGCGCTCACGGTGATAGACGCGCTCTCCTACCTAGACGAGATACCCGTCTGCGTCGCCTACGAGCTGGACGGCGAGAAGACGCGCCACTTCCCGACTACGGGCAAGCTCAAGCGCGCCAAGCCCGTCTACGAGGTTCTAAAGGGCTGGAAGTGCGATATAAGGGGCGTTCGCTCCTTCTCCGAGCTGCCGAAGGAGTGCCAAAACTATGTGCTCTTCGCCGAAAAATTCCTCGGCGTTCCGATAAAGATGATAAGCAACGGCCCGAAGCGCGAGGACATAATTTACCGCCCGGGCTTCTGAAAAACACAAAACAAGGGAGAACAAGATGAGCTTTATTGACGACCTCAAGGCCAAGGCCGCCGCGCGAAAGACGCAGAAGGCCAGCGCGCCGATAGAGGTCTTTACACCAAAAAACACGGGCAAAAAGACGCTGATAAATATAGCCCTTACTCTGCTGGTGGGCTTCGTGTACTTTTATATCGAGCTGCCCCCCCTGAATTTGCAGGATCCCGACTTCTACTTTTTCTTCTTTATACTCTCGGCGGTCTACTGCGTTTGCGCGATTATAACCTCCGGCATTTGGAAGCTTAAAGGGGACGACAAATTTCTGCCCTCGGTAAAAAACCACTGCAA
>JAUNBN010000163.1 GCA_030527085.1 Oscillospiraceae bacterium | reverse complement strand
GGAGCTGAAGCGCTTGCAAAAGGCAATTAAAACAGCCCTGCCCTTTATAGAAAGCTACACGCGGCACAGTACGGCTCCCGCGCTTTCCATAGGTCTTTTCCGCGAGGGTAAAAGACTTCTTCTACGCTGCGGCGAAGATGGCTTAAAGCATGAGGAGGACGCGCGCTCTTACGAATACGGCTCCATAAGCAAGACCTTTACGGGCTGCCTGCTGGCGAAGCGCGTACGAGAGGGCGCGATTTCCCTTGAGGATTCCGTCAGCGATTATATAGAGGGCCTGCCCTCAGGCTTTTACTATCCCACAATTGAGCAGCTCGCAACGCACACCGCGGGCTATGGCGAGACGCTGCCGAGGCCCAACGGCAGCGTGTTTGTTCCGCTCTTCGGCCCCAAAACCAACCCCTTTAAAGACTACCGCGACGTGGACACGGACAGCTTTGCGGCATACGCGCGGCTTGAAAAAAAAGAATACCCGCCCGTATATTCCAATTTGGGAGTGACGATACTAGGACGCGTTATCGCGCTCTCGGAGGGCTTGAGCGTTTTCGAGAGCCTCGAGCGCTTTGTTAAAGACGAGCTGGGATTAAAGGATATTTCTCTGGGTTTTCCGGCAGAGGGAGCCGTTTGCGGCCGCGGCGAGAGCGGCGAAGACTGCGGAAACTGGCAGTGGGGCCGCTCGCCCTTTATCTGCATGGGCGGGCTTTACGGCAGCGCGTCCTCTCTCTTGGATTACGCTGAAATAATACTGGAAAACAAACGCCCGTATTTCGAGCTCGCGCTCGAAGCGAGGGCCAAGAGCTTCAACCCCGGCGCGCTTACGGGCCTCTGCTGGCAGCTCTACCCTCAGTGGGGCGTCGCCTGGCACAACGGCGGCACGGGCTGTTTCAAGACCTTTTTCGGCATATCGAAAGAGAAGCGCGCCGCCGCCTGCGTGCTATCCAACCAAAAGGAGCGCGGGGGCACTACCCCCGAGGAAATAGGCCTGGCGCTGCTGCGCGCGCTTTAAAGGCGCGGCGCGGAAGGCTTTTCAAGCTATAGACCTATTGTTCCGGCTCGACTGTGCGTTGTTCTCAGGGTGTTCCTCCCCGCCGAAGGCGGGGAGGAACACCCTAACTTAATGATATTACGCCGAAGGCGGGGAAACCGTAACAAAACATGCTCTAAAGATACTTCCCTTATACCACATACCTCTTGATTTTTAATCTTAAAAGGTTTATTATATTAGCACTCAGAGTACATGAGTGCTAATAAGCAGACAAAAGGGGGGCCGATATCTTGGCTAAGAAGCAGTTCAAAACGGAATCCAAGCGCATTTTGGATTTGATGATCAATTCCATTTACACAAACAAAGAGATTTTCATACGCGAACTCATCTCGAACGCCAGCGATGCGCTCGATAAGCTGGCCTTTAAGGCGCTTACGGACGACAGCATTAAGATGAAAAAGTCCGACTACGCCATCGAGCTTAACCTCGACAGCGCGGCGAGGACGATAACAATAGCCGACAACGGCATTGGCATGAGCCGCGAGGAGCTGGAGAACAACCTCGGCACCATCGCGCGCAGCGGCTCTTTGGAGTTTGTGCGCGAGAACGCCGAGGCGAAGGATATAGACATAATCGGGCAGTTCGGCGTGGGCTTTTATTCGGCCTTTATGGTGGCCTCTAAGGTGGAGGTCTTAAGTCGGGCCTTCAATTCCGAGGAGGCCTTTAAGTGGGTAAGCGAGGGCGCGGACGGCTATACGATAAATCCCTCTCAAAAGGATAAGCCCGGAACTACGATTACCCTTACCCTCAAGCCCGACGGGGAGGGCGAGAACTACAGCCAGTACCTCGACCAGTACCGCATGAGCGAGCTTGTTAAAAAGTATTCGGACTATGTCCGCTTCCCCATCAAAATGGAGATGAAGAAGAGCCGCAAAAAAGAGGGCTCGGACGAATACGAGAGCTATACCGAAATCGAAACCCTCAACAGCATGGTGCCCATTTGGAAGCGCAGCAAGCGCTCGGTTAAGGAGGAGGACTACAAGAGCTTCTATAAGGAGCGCTTCTACGACTACAACGAGCCGCTGAAGGTCATACACCAGCACGCCGAGGGCACCACGGAATACTACGCGCTGCTCTTTGTGCCGTCCAAGGCGGACTACAATTTCTACAGCAAGGATTTCGAGCGCGGGCTCTCGCTTTATTCCAGCGGCGTGCTGATAATGGACAAATGCGCCGAGCTGCTGCCCGAGTATTTCGGCTTTATTAAGGGACTGGTGGACTCCGAGGACTTAACGCTCAACATCTCCCGCGAGACTTTGCAGCACGACCGCCAGCTGACGGTCATACGCACGGCGCTGGAAAAGCGCATTAAAAAAGAGCTGGAGGATATGCTCAAAAACGAGCGCGAGAGCTACGAGAAGCTTTGGGAGAGCTTCGGCCTCTCTCTGAAATTCGGAATTTACCGCTCCTTCGGCGCGGCGCGCGAGGCATTAGAGGAGCTTTTGATGTTCCGCCGCGCGAGCGACGGCAAATGGACGACGCTCAGAGAGTACCGAGACGGCATGAAGGGGGATCAGAAGTACATCTACTTTGCCTCGGGCGAGAGCGTTGATAAGATATCGAAGCTGCCCGCCGCCGAGCTCGTGCGCGACAAGGGCTACGAGCTGCTCTGCTTCACCGACGAGGTGGACGAGTTCTTGACCGGCATCCTCCTGTCCTACGACGAGAAGGAGTACAAGTCCCTTACCGGCGGCGGCGACCTCGGCCTCGAGAGCGAGCAGGAGAAGAGTGAAAAGGAAGCCAAGGAGGAGGAAAACAAGGAGCTGCTCGACTGCCTTAGGGAAAGCCTGGGCGGCGAGGTTGCGAGCGTAAAGCTCTCGCAGCGGCTCAAGAGCCACCCCGTTTGCCTCACAAGCGAGGGCGCGATAACCCTGGAGATGGAAAAGACCTTCGCCTCCATGCCGGGCGCGGCACAGGCGCCGAAGGCCACGAGAGTGCTTGAGATATCGGACCGGCATCCCGTTTTCGAGAAACTGCGCGCGCTCTGGGAAGAGGGCGACAAAGACCTGCTCGCCAAATACGCAAGGCTCCTTTACGACCAGGCCCTGCTTATAGAGGGCTTCAGCATAGAGGACCCCGTGGCATTTTCAAATCAAATATGCGAGCTCATGCTTTAAGGGATAGAGAGTCCGCGCAAACTTTCAGGAATGTCCAAAAGCTGATTCTGTGGTATATCCCCGCCTTCGGCTGGGATATACTGTGCGCTCTCGAATTGCAGTGGAGCCTTAAAACGGGTTTGATGCTGTATTCAGGCAAGCAGCCTTAACGCGTTTAGTATAATAAAAGTCAGCAGTCGGCAGGCTTCTGCATTCCAATTTAAAGCCACCTTAAATCCACCTTACATATGGCCTTATACGGAACCTTGCAACAGCTCTCAAAGCTTACAGTATTTTACAAAGCAAAAGCCTGCAAACCCGCATTATAGCGTAATTTGTAGGCTTTTACCGCACTTATTTATAAGTGCATTTTCTGGCTGGGCCGGCGCGATTCGAACGCGCGCGTGACGGAGTCAAAGTCCGTTGCCTTACCGCTTGGCTACGGCCCATTGAAGCCGCGCTTTTTAAAAGGCGGTTTTTTTTATTATATCAGCGGAGGCGAAAAAATCAATATTAATACTACGGCAAGAGCAACCTAACTGATTTATTGGCTTTTAAAAGGTAGTGTCAAGAATTATGCGCAAAAAGGTTTGCAGGCTCTGAGGGAATGA
>JAUNBN010000162.1 GCA_030527085.1 Oscillospiraceae bacterium | reverse complement strand
TAAATTACACCCCATTTTGTTTCAGCTCTACCGCTTGGGCTTTTCCGGGCTGCTCCCCGCCGCTGGGGGGGGGCGGTGCCCTGACTTAATGACATTGGCCGAAAGCGGGGGAGATACACCGAATAATAAACTCTCCGTTATGTTGAAAGCACTCTGCAAACAGTACTGTGTATAGGTTTTAATCAGGTCTCGATTTAAGAAAAATAAAGGGTTTTGAACATTTTCAACCGTGTTTTCAACAAAGGCGGCGCGTATAGGCTGAATATTTTTATAAACTCATAGTTTAAAAGACTTGTTATGAACCGAGTTTCTGGTTCCGTGCGGACGGAACACTCCCGCTGATTTTTTGGGGTGGTCCAAAAGCGGGTATTGGGGTTGTATTCCCCCGCCTGCGGAGGGGGGAATACAACGAAAAGCGCGCAATAGGGACACACCCGCTGATTCTGCGGTGTTTTCAAAAAAAGTATAATATGCTATAATTTACTGTCTGATTAAAGGAAAGCGAGGCCTTGAAATGGAGAAGGGCGCTGCAAGAGGCCGCGAGGAAGAGGAACAGGGTATAGTTTTCGGCAAAAACGCCGTAGCAGAGACGCTCAAATCCGCCTCGCGCGCCGACACGCTCTACCTCTCCACGGAGGCCGACGAGCGCTCCCTGGCCTATCTCGCGGCGCTAGCGAAGGAGAGAGGAGCCGTTGTAAAGAAGCTCCACCCTCTAAAGCTGCAAAAGCTCTGCGGCAGCGAGCGGCATCAGGGCGTGGCGCTGCAGTGCGCCCTCTGCGAATACTGCGAGGTTGAGGACATGCTTGAACTTGCCGCTGAGCGCGGAGAGGAGCCATTTTTGCTGCTGCTGGACGGCCTCGAGGACCCGCACAATCTCGGCGCGGTAATCAGAACTGCCGAATGCGCGGGCGCGCACGGTGTAATAATACCCAAAAGGGGCGGCTGCTCAATAACGCCCGCGGTGGTGCGCTCCGCCGCAGGCGCCGCCACCCATATGAAGATAGCGAGGGTCTCGAATCTGGCCTCGCAGATAAGAGAGCTTAAAAAGCTCGGAATATTCTTTTACTGCGCCGAGGCCGACGGAGAGAGCTGCTTTGAGGCGGATCTAACCGGCCCTGCGGCGCTGGTTGTGGGCTCGGAGGGACAGGGCGTCTCGCGCCTCTCCCGAGAGCTCTGCGACCGGACAATAGCCCTGCCGCTCAAGGGGAGGATAGGCTCGCTCAACGCCTCCGTCGCAGCCGGGGTTCTGATGTACGAAATCGTAAGACAGCGCGCTTTAAAAGCTTAAGCGGAGGAAAGCGATGCCTGAAGATAAAAACAGAAGTAAGGAGCTCGAGGAGCTGCGCCGCCAAAACAGGTCGGCGGGCTCGGGCGGTGGTATTGAGGACCTGAGGGTCATCGGCGACAAGCGCATAGCCAAGTCCACCATAGACGAGGCCGAGGAGAGCGCTAAGGCTGCGAAGAAGAAGCTGGACGAGCTCATGACCACACTCGAGCTCAATATAGGCAAGCAGGCGAAGGAAACGCCTCCCGATTCGGGACCGCCGAAGTGGGCAGACGCCGAGGAGCTTAAACGCCGCCGCCGCGAGGAGGCCGCTTTGCTGCGCGCGGAAGCCGCGAGAGCGGCGAGGCGTAAGGCCGCTTCTGCCGCCGAACCCACAGGCGCAACGGTAAAGAGCGCAGGCGACGCCAAAACTGGCGCATCTGAGGGAAAAAAGGAGCCCGACTTCTCCGCGCTTGCGGACGCTTTGCAGATTGAGCCCGCCGCCGAGCCTGCCGAAGAAGCAAAGGAAACAAAAGCTCCCGAGACCGAGGAGAGTCCACGGCGCGCGACGCGCGAGCGCAGCGCGCTGGAGAGTACGGCAGAGTTTAACCGCCGCTCCATAATAGAAACCATACAGATGGACAAGAGCGCCCGCGAGAGCGGGGACTTCGACCCCATCAACAAGGATATGCTCGCGCCCGGAATTGAGCGCGGGGTCAGCTTTTCAACCGAGGAGATTGCAATAGAGCTTGAGGCCAAGTCCTCGCAGGAGGACGGTACTGCGGATTCCGAGGAGGCTTCGCACGACTACACGGCAAACCACCCGCTCTTTTCAGCCGAAACAATAAGCTTTGATTCAAACCTCATACCCCCCGAGAAGCGTAAGCCGGAGAAGAAGGCAAAACAAGCCGGAGAAGAGAAGCGCCCCTCCATTACCTCCACCATAGAGACCGACCTGAAGCGAGTTGAAAAGAAGGGGCTTTTGAACGTCCGCGATAACGTGGACGACAGCTTCCGCGAATTCTTCGGCGAAACCGTTATAATCGACCGGGAATCTCTGGGCGAAAAGGCAGGACGGCAGCGCAAGATAAAGGATTTCGTGCTCTCCGACGGCAAGTCGGGGCTGGGCGGCCCGGTCTTCGAGGACGACGAGGAGACAGAGTCCGGCGAGACGGAGTACCGCAGCGACGAGGACACCGAGCCCGTCTTGAAGGAGCTGGGCTCCGCGAAAGCGAGGCTCATGCTGCGCACGGCCCTGAGCGGCGTGCTGACGCTGGTGCTTACGGCCATAAATCTTCTGGCCGAGTTCAGGGTACTGCCCGAGGCGCTGAGCGCGCCTGCGGTCTTTTACGCGATTAACGCCGTGCTGCTGCTCGGCGTTATCCTGATAAACGTGGGCGACTTCATCTCGGGCTTGGCAAGCCTGTTCAGCATTAAATCGGACGGTCTCGGCGCGGTCTCCTTTTCGGCGCTGCTCGCCTTGGCCGAGGCTGCGGCGCTGCTGTTCGCTTCCGGAGAGGAGAGCGCCTCGGGCTGCTGTGCCTTTATAGCGGCCATAGGGCTCTTCGCCTGCGCCTTCGGCAGGCTTCTCGACGCGAGAAGAGTTTACGACAGCTTCATAACCGTCTCGGAAAACTACGACAAGTACGCGAGCTCCCGCCTTGAGGACGGCGCCTTTACCAGAAGGATAACCCGCGAGCTGGAGGTAGCCAGCCCCCGCGTTCTGATAAAGCGCAAGACCGGATTTACAGACAACTTCTTAAAGCACTCCTATTCGCGGCCAAAGCGGAATAAAAACGTATCGGTGATTTCCTTCGTTCTGGCGCTGCTCTGTCTTGCCGGCGCGGGCGTTGCGGGATACCTTAGCGGGGACTTCATTTTCGCCCTGCGCTGCGCTGCTGCGGCAGCGGCCTTCTGCGCGCCCTTTATCGCCACCTTGAACGTCTATCTGCCCATCTTCAGCATGCAGAAGAATCTCTCGAAATACAGCGCCGTCGTGCCGGGCTACAGCGCCGCCGGCGACATCTGCTCGGCAAACTGTGTGGTTCTCGAGGGACGCGAGCTCTTCCCCAAGGGCAACGTAATGCTTCACGGCATAAAGACCTTCGAGCGCGAGCGCATAGACAGAGCCATTCTCTACGCGGCCTCTGTCATAATCCAGTCCTGCGACACGCTCTCGCACGTTTTCATGAACGTGATACAGAGCAAGACCGAAATGCTCTATAAGGTAGACAGCGTCGAATACGAGGGCGGCCGTGGCTACAGCTTCTGGATAGACAAGACTCGCCTGCTGCTCGGCACCCGAGAGCTGCTCACCTCCCACGAGATAGACGTGCCCTCCAGAGACTACGAGAACCGCTACACGAAGACCAGCACGCGCGACGCTATTTATCTAGCTGTTGCGGGCAGGCTCTACGCGATGTTCGTAGTGAGCTATTCGCCGACCGCCGAGGTCGAGAGCGCCCTGCACAGCTTTGAGCGCGAGGGCGTCAGTCTGCT
>JAUNBN010000161.1:643-3764 GCA_030527085.1 Oscillospiraceae bacterium | reverse complement strand
AGGGCTTGCACAGCGGGGGAAGCTTGGCCTTGTCGAAGCCCAGCGCCTCGCAGATCTCGTCGCTCCAGTCCAGCGTGCGGACGTCCATAAGGCCGCTTACGGTGCCGTCGGAGATTTCTACCGCGAACTCGTCGGAGCCGAACTCGTGCATTATGTAGCTCGCTACGGTGGAGAAATACTTTGTTTTGGCATAGGTCTCGGGGTGCTTCTTCATGACCCAGTAGTACTTGGTTATGGCGAAGATGTTGCCTGCGGGCATACCGGTTATCTCGTTGCGGCGGTCGCCGCTTATCTTGGAGTTTATCTCCTCCATCAGCTCCTCGGAGCGGCTGTCGAGCCAGACATAGAACTTGTCGTCGATGGCCTTGAGGTCCTCGTCTACCAGACAGAAGCTGGAGCGGTTGACCGAAAAGCCTATGGCGTCTATCTCCCTGGGGTCTACCTTGCTGTCGGCCACGGCGTCCTTGACCGCCTCGAAGGTGATGTCGCGCAGGAAGCTCGCGCCAACCTCCACCCAGTTGGGGTTGGGGTAGTTGAGTTCATACTCGCGATAGCCCTTGCCGATGATGCCGCCCTTATAGTCGATCACCATCGCCTTTGAGCCGGTCGTGCCTACGTCGATACCTACTACATACTTGCCCATTGATACACTCCTTAAATAATATGTTTTTTGATCTCCGTTATATTGCTCACCTCAAAATCAGGCGAATAATCCCTCAGCTCCTCTATCGGCGCGAAGCCGTAATCGACGGCGCAGACCACTACGCCTGCCGCCCTGCCGGTCTTCATGTCCGTAGGGGTGTCGCCCACGAGCAGGGCATCCCCGGGCTCGAGGCCGAAGCGTTCGAGAATGGCGTTTATGCACTCGGGGTCGGGTTTGGGACGCTCTACGTCGTCGGCTGTTACGACCATCTCGAAGTATTTCTCTATATCGAAATGCTTTAAGATGTTGTCGGTCCCGGCGCGGCTTTTAAAGGTGGCCATGGTCTGCCGCTTTTTGCCCTCGTAATAGGCCAAGATCTCACGGACTCCATCGTAGAGCCTTGTCTTGACGGCGCTGTTGGCGTTGTAGGTTTCCGCGAAGAAGGGCAGAGCCTCGTCGAGCCTGCTTTCGTTCGCCTCGCCGAGAGCGCGGCGCAGTACGTTGCGCGCCCCGCCGCCTATAAAGGAAGCTATCTCCTCGTCTCCCGGCGCGGCGACGCCGAAACTGAGCATGGTCTTTCGAACCGCCTCGATAATGTCCGCGCGCGTGTCCGCCACAGTGCCGTCGAGGTCGTAGATTATGGTTGATATCTTAAATTTGTTCATTAAAACCGCCCTTGGGCTTAAAGCGGGCGCGCGCCCTTAAAAGCAGGGCCGCGTCCTTCGCCTTTTCTCAGCCCTGGTACTTCGGAACGAGGCCTATCTCGCGCATCTGGTCGAGAGCGTCTATTATCTGAATGGCGGCGCGGGTGCCTATGAGGTCGGCTCCGGCCATTAAGAAGGCGTAGGCGTTCTGGGGACGGGGGAACTTGACTCCCGCGACCTTGAGCTTGGTGGGCGTGCCCTTGCAGGCCTCTTTCATAATCAGGAACTGCTCCATGCTCGGGCCGTCGAACTGGCCGGTGGAGGTCTTGCAGTAGTTGATGCCGGCCTCGCAGACGAGCTTGGCTCCGGCGGCTATTTCCTCGTCAGTGAGGAAGTTCACATCGAGTATGCACTTCGTCAGCGCGTCGCCGGCGGCCGTTTTGAAATCCTTGAGCTCGGCGGCTACTACATCGTAGCGCTTGTCCTTCAGCGCGCCGATATTCATAACCGTATCTACGGCGCGGCAGCCGGCCTTGACGGCGTATTCCGTTTCGGCGGCCTTGATAACGCCGGGCTGCGCTCCGAAGGGGAAGCCTATGCCCGTGGCGGGCAGGACGTCCGAGCCCTTGAGCTCCTCAACGACTATCGGAGTCCAGTAGGGTGAGGCGCTGTAGAAGGCGGCGCAGTTGTACTTAACTGCCTCCTGACAGCCCGAGCGAATGTCCTTCTCGGTCGTGTTTTTGGGCAGCACGCTGTGGTCGAAGCATTTGCCCAGAGTCCATTTGTCGAGCTTGGAAAGGTCTACCATGTTTTTTGTTCCCGCTTTCTTTTTGTTTTATTTCTGGCCTTTAGCGGCGTTCATGAAACGCCGCTGATAACTAACAACCTGATTCGTCGAGGTGAAGCGAGCCAGGTAGTTCGGTTCCGCGGTTATTACTACTTTGTGGTTCATGTCCACAAACTCAGGCTCGGCGAGCAGCTTGTCTATATCGGGGTAGTTGTCCGGCCCCTCCATGGAGCAGACTATGAGCCTCGTGTCCGGCATATTGCAGCTCTTGAGCACGCGCAGGTTGTGCCTCATGCCGTCCAGTCCGTCCGAGCCCTGAGCGTCCTCAAAGTGGCGATACTTTACGAGCCAGCGGCCGAGCTCGGCCACTTCCTTTAAATCCTTGTCAGCGTCCGAGGGTTTGTAGTAGTCCTGCGCTATGAAGAAGTCGCGCAGGCTCTCAAGCGCCGCGCCGTTGCCCTCCTCGTGGTCGCGCAGCAGGCTCTGTATCTTTTTGCTCTGCACCAGGCGGTGGCGCAGGAAGGTGTTTATGAAATAGGGCCTCGCCTGCAGCGCAAGGCGGGTCTGGTAGGGCTCGAACATCAGCGTGAAGTTCACGCGGTAGCCGTTCTCGTGCAGCTTGAGCGCGAGGTTGTGCCCGCGCAGCGCCCCCGCGGTGCTCACTTCGTCGTAGCGGGCAGAGGCAAGCTTCTTCTCCCCCTCGAGCAGCTCGCCTACGTTCTCGGGCGTTACGGCTCCCGTGTGCGGCACCTTTATTACCACGCGGTAGGGCGAGAACATCTCGCGGAACTTCGCCGCCTCCTCGAGTATTTTGCCGAAGTCCTCCTCAAAGGGGTTGTTGAGCTCAACGCTTATGTCGCAGCCCGGCCCTAAGATGCGGCCTATCTCCGCCATGACCTCGTCGCGGTCCTTGTACACATTGCCCACATTGGCCTTGGGATTATTCAAAAAGAGGTCGTAGACTATGCCGGGGTTGCAGGTGAGGTTGGCCAGAAGCGGGCTTATGGGCTCGACCTCATAGGGGTTGGCGGAGTCCGCCGAGAAAAG
>JAUNBN010000161.1:0-630 GCA_030527085.1 Oscillospiraceae bacterium | reverse complement strand
TGCCGCTTTCCGTGGGGAAGGTCTTGAGCACGTCCTTGAAGCGCTCGCTCGCGCTAATGGCCTTGCCTCTCTCGCTGAGAGCCGAATATTCGGCGGGCGAGAGCGCCATATCCCAGACGCGCGAAACTAGCTCCTCCTCGCCGCGCGCGGCGGGAAGACCCAGGGATGAGAGTGTGTATCTTAACATTTTGTGCTCCATTCTGTTTTTTTATTGTTTTAATTATCTTCTGTAGTTATGGCCGCTTTACAAAGCTTTCGACCGAGGCGGCTATTCCCGCCGCGTCCAGCCCGTAATAACTCAAGACCTCATCGTAGGGGCCGCTCGTGGCGTAGTCGTGCGGGACGCCGAGCCTCAGGACGGGCGCGGGGTGTTCCTCACATAAGAGCTCGCAGACTCCTGCTCCGAGCCCGCCGTAAATATAGTGCTCCTCTATGGTCACGACGCGGCCGGTCTTGCGCACCGAGGCGAGTATGAGCTCGCGGTCGAGGGGGCAGACCGTGGGTAGGCCTATGAGCTCGGCTTCTATGCCCTTTGCCTTTAGGGTATCCAGCGCGCCCATCGCCGCGCCCGTGAGGCTGCCGGTTGAAATTATTGTTATATCCCCGCCCTCGCTTATCAGGCGGCCCTTG
>JAUNBN010000160.1 GCA_030527085.1 Oscillospiraceae bacterium | reverse complement strand
AGCATACCGTAGGCCAGTCCCAGTACCAAAAAACCGGTCAGAACCGGCAGGGTGTGGGGGAAGGCCGATTTTAAGGCCCCGAGCAGGGCGCTTCTTTTTTCTTCCATGGCTGCCTTTTTTCAGAAGTTTTAAGCCATTATAGCGGCCTTGAGTATTTGGCGCAAGGGGCGAGGCGATAGGGGCACTCCCGGCGGAAGGGCAGAAAGCCAACGCAGTGTGCCCCGCCGAAGGCGGGGGCACACTGCGTCTATGCCGTTCGTTTCTCTTTTTCTCGACCTTGCAGGTCGGCAGCTGATTAAAAGCTAAATAGATGCGTTCTTTACTTTAAGAGAGAGCCCAGCAGCGAGCCGAGAAGCTCGGCAGTGTCGTCGTCCTTGCTTGAGGAAGAAGAGGACGAGCCGCCCAGCAGCGAGCCTAGAAGCGAGCCGCTCAGGCTGCCCAGCGCGTCGGAATTGGAGCTTGAGCCGGAGGAGCTGCCCAGCAGCGAGCCCAAAAGCGAGCTGCCGGAGTTTGAATTGGCAGAGCCGCCCAGCAGGGAACTTAAAAGCGAACCGCTTGAGCTCGAACTGGAATTTGAGCTTAATGCGGAGCCCAGCAGCAGCGAGGCCACATCGTCAAGCCCGAAGCTCGAGCTGCCCGAGGAGCCGACTCCGAGCAGCGAGCCGAGCATGGAGCTCATTCCGCTGGAGGAGCTCTCGACCTCCTCCTCGTCCTTGCTCGAGCCAAGCATGGAGAGCAGTATGGGTGCGAGCACGGCGAGTATGGTAGTGACCTGCTTTGAGGTGAGGCCGGTTTTCTTTGAGAGGCCCTTTGTTATCTCGCTTGTCTTGTCGCCGAGGATATGCTTAACGGCCTTTTTACCGTCCTTTTCGTCCGCGTCCTTGACCAGCGCGGCAACGGCCTTGCTGCTGGTCGTGTCCTTCTTCTTGTGCTGGTCGAGCGCCTTGGCCAGAGACTTCGCGCCCTCTTCGGTTTGGGCGTTCTGATTCATGCCCGAGACCAGCAAAGGCAGCGCGGCGGCTACGAGCTGCTGCACCTGACTTGAATCGGCCTCGGTCTTTTTGCTTATCTCCTTAACGGCGTCCTTGCCGAGCAGACATTTGGTAAGTGTGTTTGTGTTCATTTTTTCTCCTTGAAATATCTCGCTGTTATATTCATTACTAATAGAATATAGTTTAAACCCTGTACCAAGTCAAGAATTATCCTGTGCTGGGAGTGTCCCGACGCGTGGATTTTCCGTTGCACTTCCCCCGCTAATAGGCCATTCCCCCTGCGCTGCGGCGGCGATGACCGAAAAGAGCTCCCGAGTTCTAGGCACGCGTCCGGCGAGATAAAGGTAGCCGAACAGCGCCTCGAGACCTGTTGCGGCTCGATAGTCCTTTGGGGAGACCGCACGCGGCGCGGCGGTTTTGTGGGCGTTCTTGCCCCGCCTTACTATATCCGCCTCCTCCTCGCTTAAGAGGGGGAGCAGGCGTTCGAGCGCGTCGGCCTGCGCCTCGGCGCAGACAAAGCCCACCGCGCGGCGGTGCAGCTCCATCAGCCTCGCGCCCGCGCCCTCGCAGGCGGTCTCGCGCGCCAACAGCTCGTAGACCGCGTCGCCTATAAAGGCGAGCTCGGAGGGATTTTTCATTTTGAACTCGGACTCAGTCAATTTGCTCCTCCTTACACCAGATATTCAAAGCTGTATTCGCCTACGTTCACCGCGTCGCCGTCCTTAACGCCGCGCTCGAGCAGCGCGTCTATTATGCCGCTGTCGAGCAGGGCCTTTTGAAAATACTGCAGGGAGTCGTAGTCCTCCAAATTGGACTGTTCCAATATCCTCTCGAGCCAGGGCGCGTCTATCACGAACTCGCCCTTATCGCTGCGGCTGATTTCGAAGCCGCGGCCCGCGGGAGCTTCAGCCCGCGCATACTCGCGTTCAAAGGTTTTTACTGCGGGCAGCTCCTTTAAGCGCTCCCAGACGCGGGCTTTAAGGTAATCTATATTCTTGTGCGCCGCGGCGCTTATCGAAATATACTCGTAGCCCAGGCCCTCAACATGGGCCCTGAAGCGCTCCTCGAGCGCGGGGTCTGTGAGCGCGTCTGTCTTGTTGCCAAGGGCTATCTGCGGCCTCGAGGCCAGCTCCTCGTTGAAGGCCCTGAGCTCCGCGTTTATCGTCTCGAAATCCTCAATGGGGTCGCGGCCCTCGCTGCTTGAAACATCCACTAGGTGCAAAAGCAGGCGGCAGCGCTCCACATGGCGCAAAAAGTCAAAGCCCAGCCCCACGCCCTGCGAAGCGCCCTCTATGAGCCCGGGAATATCCGCTGCCACGAAGGAGCCGCCCTCGGGCGCGCTAACCACTCCGAGCATGGGTATAAGGGTGGTGAAGTGGTAGTTGGCTACCTTGGGGCGCGCCGCGCTTATAACGGAGAGCAGCGTGGATTTGCCGACATTGGGAAAGCCCACAAGTCCGACGTCGGCCAGCAGCTTGAGCTCGAGCACGGCATCCAGCGTCTCGCCCTTTGTGCCGGTCTTGGCGAAGCGGGGAATCTGCCTTGTGGGCGTGGCGAAGTGGGCGTTGCCCCAGCCGCCCTTGCCGCCCCGGCACACCAAAACCGGTTCGTCGCCGGAAACATCGGCCACTACCGCGCCGCTCTCAGCGTCGAGCACGAGCGTGCCGCGCGGGACGCGCAGAGTTAAATCCGGCGCGGACTTGCCCGTGCAGTTCTTGCCCGAGCCGTTCTCGCCGTTTTCGGCCTTGTATTTCTTTTTATAGCGGAAGTCCAGCAGGGTAGAGAGGTTGTCGTCCGCGCGCAGAAATATGCTGCCGCCGCGCCCGCCGTCGCCGCCGTCCGGCCCTCCGGCCGCAACGTACTTTTCACGGTGGAAGGAGACGGCTCCGTCGCCGCCGTCGCCGGCTGCGAGTTTAATCTGCGCCCTGTCTACGAAATTAAGCATTTTTCACCATAAAATCTGAGGCCCGAGCTTTACGCCCGGGCCCTGCGCTTTTTACTGAAGTACGCTGACCTTCTTGCGGTCGCGTCCGAGCTTTGAAAACCTTACCTTGCCGTCGGCCAGGGCGAAGAGGGTGTCGTCGTTGCCCCTGCCTACGTTCTCACCCGGATGGATATGGGTGCCGCGCTGACGGACTATGATGGTGCCCGCGAGAACCTCCTGACCGTCCTGCCTCTTAACGCCCAGGCGTTTGGATTCGGAGTCGCGGCCGTTTTTCGTTGAGCCTGCGCCTTTTTTATGAGCCATTATTACACCTCCGATGTCTTACGCCTTGACGGCGGTAATTTCTACTTTAGTAAACTGCTGGCGATGGCCGAGCTTGCGCTTGCTGTCCTTCTTGGGACGGTAGGTAAAAACGCTTATCTTCTTGGCCTTGCCGTGCTTTACGACCTTGCCGCTCACGCTCGCGCCCTCAAGAATGGGGTTGCCGACGCGGGTGTTTTTGTCCCCGCCGACGAGCAGCACGCGCTCGAAGCTTACGGTGTCGCCCTCCTTGGCGTCGAGCTTTTCAACATAGACGACGTCGCCCTCGCAGACGCGATACTGCTTGCCGCCCGTTTCGATCACTGCGTACATGTTCTGTCCTCGCTTATATTTTCAGTCTCGCTGATGCAGGCGGCCCGAAAGCGCTTTAAAAGAAGCCTGTTACACGCGGCCTAAATATATTAGCATAAGAGGGACGGCTTGTCAAAGGTTAAATTCCCGCCGGGAGTGCCCCGCCGCGCGGATTTTTCGCTGTCTTTCCCCCGCCTTCGGCAGGGGAAAGACAGCG
>JAUNBN010000159.1 GCA_030527085.1 Oscillospiraceae bacterium | reverse complement strand
AGACGGCGCCGGACTCTTTAAGTCGTATGAGGATTTCCTGAAGAGCTGCACTCTGGAGATAATCTACGCGGGCTTTGAGCCCCGGACGATGCTTGAGCCGGCGCTGCGCATGGCCTCAAGGCTGCCCGAGAGAAGCCCGAAAAGCATAAAACGCCCCGAAGCGGTAGCGGCCTCAGAGACAGTAGATGTAGTTGAGGAGATGGAGGCGGAGCAGGATAAGCTCTCGCTGGCCTACACCACGGGCAAAACGCTGTCCTTCGCCGAAATGAACGCGCTGCGCTTCGGCTGCGCGCTTTTCGGCGGCACGCCCACTTCGAGACTTTTTGTGAACGTCAGGGAAAGGCAGAGCCTTTGCTATTACATCAACTGCGCCGCGAGCCAGGAGAGCGCGGGCGGCGCTTTTGTGGAGTGCGGGGTCGATGGGTCTCAGGTCGAAAGGGCGCTGGAGGCCGTTGAAAAAGAGCTTGCACGCCTTGCTGAGGAGGGCCCGACCGATAAGGAAATGGAGGAAACGGCGCTGAGCTTCAAGAACGCCTACGGCTCTGTTCGGGATTCCGCGGGTCTCATAAACAACTATCTTTTCAGCAGCATACAGCGCTATGGCGAGCTCATAGCCCCCGAGGAGCTGACCGCCGGGCTTACAGCTGTTACAAAGGAGGAGGTAATGCGTGCCATGTCCTCGCTGCACCTCAACGCGGTGAGCCGCATAAAGGCGAAAAAGGGGGCCGGAGCGTGAGCGGAATAAGAACGATTAAAAACAAAAGGCTCAACGAGAAATACTGCTTTAAGAAGCTCGAAAACGGCCTGAGCGTCTACTCCTACCCCCTGCCGGGCAAGCGCGGGGTTTACGCCCTAATGGGAGCCGATATAGGCTCCACCACCAGAGAGTTCACCCTGGGGGGAAAAACGGTGAGCGCTCCCGCGGGTACGGCGCATTTTCTCGAGCACAAGCTCTTCGAGAGCGAGAAGGGCGACGCCTTCGAGCTCTTTGCCAAAACGGGAGCTTCGGCCAACGCCTACACCTCCTTTGAGCGCACCTGCTATCTCTTTTCAGCCAGCATAAACGCGGGGCGGTCGCTTGAGACGCTGCTCTCCTTTGTGAGCGAGCCGCATTTCACCAAAGAAACGGTGCAAAAGGAGCAGGGCATAATAGCTCAGGAGATAAAGATGTACGACGACGCGCCCGAATGGGCGCTCGCCACCATGATACTGCGCTGCCTTTACAGCGAAAACCCCGTGAGGGACGATATAGCCGGAACGGTCGAGAGCATAGCCCAAATCAGCCCGGAAATCCTCTACGACTGCTACCGGGCCTTCTACCGCCCCGAAAACATGGCGCTCTGCGTAGCGGGGGCCTTGAGTCCAGAGGAGGTTTTTGAGACCGCCGAAAGAGTCTACGGCGGAATAGAGAACAGCGGGGGAGAAGTTGAGCGCTTTTTGCCAAAGGAGGAGACAGCTGTTGCTCAAAAGAGCGAGCGCCGCGCTATGAGCGTTTCGATGCCGCAGTTCTGCCTTGGCTTCAAGCACAGCCGCTCTAAGCCGGGCGATATCAAGCGGACGCTGGGCTTCAGGTTCTTAAACCTGCTGCTCGCGGGCGAGACCTCGCCGCTTTATCTCAGGCTCTACGACAAGGGCCTGCTCAACGAGACCTTTGATGCCAGCACTATGGACGCGCAGGGCTTTTGCTGCACCACCTTCTCCGGAGAGAGCCGCGACCCCGACGCGGTTATTTACTCGATAAATGAAGAAATCGAAAGGGCGAAGCGCGAGGGCTTGAGCGAGGAGCGCTTTGAGGAGCACAAGCGCGCCATGCTGGGCTCAACGCTTGCCGCCTTCGATTCCGTTGAGGGAGTGGCCTCACGGCTTATGGAGGCTCACTTTAAACAATATGGTCTTTA
Organism: Oscillospiraceae bacterium; assembly: GCA_030527085.1. Taxonomy (GTDB): domain Bacteria; phylum Bacillota; class Clostridia; order Oscillospirales; family Ruminococcaceae; genus JAUNBN01. The sequence goes on along the minus strand of JAUNBN010000159.1, from coordinate 1,896 downwards.
TGATATTATAGACGCTGTGGCGGAAATAAGCCTCGAAGAAGTAAACGCGCTGCTGTGCGAGAGCTTTAAGGAAGAGCTTTCGGCGCGCGCCTATATAGACCTCATATGAATTAAGGAGTTATCATGTCTACTGTTGTAAGCTTTCCGGCCCTCGGGATAGAGCTTCCCGTAAATCGTGTTGCTTTTTCCATCGGCTCCTTCGACGTCTACTGGTACGGGGTCATTCTCGGAACGGGACTGGCTCTGGCGATGTTGTATATTCTCAAAAACGCGAGAGAGTTCGGCCTTGACCAGGACCAGCTCATAGACCTTATCCTCGTCGGCGTAGTAGCCGGAATAGTCGGCGCTCGGCTGTATTACGTCGTATTCTCGCTGGACGAGTTTACCTCCTTCTGGCAGGTATTCGACCTCAGGCGCGGCGGAGTCGGCTTTTATGGCGCGGTCATCTTCGGCTTCGGCGCGGCGGCCCTCTGCTGCAAAAAGTGGAGAGTGAGGTTCTTTCCGGTAATCGACGCGGCATCTCTGGGCTTTTTGATAGGCCAGGGGATAGGGCGCTGGGGTAATTTCGTCAATCAGGAGGCCTTTGGGGTAAACACAGATTTGCCCTGGGGTATGACCAGCGAGACAGTCTCCAACTATTTGAGCGCCAACCTTGAGGCGCTGGCCGCGCGCGGCATCACGGTTGACCCCGCGCTGCCCGTTCACCCCACCTTCCTCTACGAATCCCTCTGGTGCATACTGGGCTTTATTCTGCTCAACAGGTATTTGAAGAAACGCAAATTCGACGGCGAAATAGCGCTCATGTACTTCGCCTGGAACGGCTTTGGACGCGCCATAATCGAGGGACTGCGCACCGACAGCCTCTATCTCGGCAATATGCGGATATCGCAGGTGCTCGCCATAATAGGCTGCGCCGCCTCGGTCATCGCCATTATGTTTGTTCGCGGCAAAATTAAGAGCTCGCCGGATGAGCATTACCTCGTGCCCTACGGCCACACCGAGCAGTGCGCCGAGGATTTGGCGGCGCTCGCCGAGCGCCGCGCGGCCAAGAAGAGCGGCGTGCCTATGCCCGAGGCCGATAACAGCGCGCTCGGACGCAAATGGCGGGAGGTCTTCTCTTCTGAAGAAAAGGAGGGCCAAAACGCTCAAGAGCAGGCAGAAAGCGCCGCGCCCGAAACCCCGGTTGAGGCTGAAGAAACAGAAGAAAAACCCGCAGACGCTGCACAGGGAGAAGAAGAATCCTCTGGCGAAGGCAAAGAATCTATGGTTGAAAACAAACAGCCGTCCGAAAAGCGCATTTACAAGGCCGGAAATAATCGCCAGTGAGCTAAAAGCCTGTTTGACACTGGCTTCCATTTTCAGATTAAAAAAACCTTGCAAGGCAGGTAGAGCGTTTGAGATACCGCATCGGAGTTGACCTGGGAGCTACAAATATAGCCGCGGGAGTGCTGAACGAGGCCGGAGAGCTGCTGCACAGGCTGAAGGCGCGCACCGCGGCCGCCCGGCCCTTTGAGCAGATAGCGGCAGATATTGCACAGCTTGCGAGGCGGGCCGCGCGAGAGGCCGAAATAGAGGAAGCTCAGGTAGATTATGTAGGGATAGGCGTTCCGGGCGCTATCGACCACAACCGCGACAGGATAGTATTCTCAAGCAATCTCGGCTGGCGCGGCGTTTCCCTCAGCGAGGCCTTCAGAAAAAGCTGGGACATTCCGGTTTACATAGGCAACGACGCCGACTGCGCGGCTCTGGGCGAGGCCGCGGCAAGAAAGGACGAGAGATATAAGAATACAGTAATGCTCACCCTGGGCACCGGCGTGGGCGGGGGAGTGATAATAGACGGAAAGCTCTACCGCGGCGGCGACGGTTTCGGCTGCGAGCCCGGCCACATAACCGTTG
>JAUNBN010000158.1 GCA_030527085.1 Oscillospiraceae bacterium | reverse complement strand
ATAGACGCACGAGGCGGGAAAGTCGCTCTTAAGCGCGAGAGCCATGCCGTCCGCTATGGCCAGCCCGTGGCCGAGCGCGCCGGTGTTGGCCTCTATTCCAGGCAGCTTCTTCATATCCGGGTGGCCGGGAATGCGGCTCTTGAGCTTGCCGTAGGTGTCGAATACCTCTTTGGGGAAATAGCCCCTTTCGCCCAGCACCGCGTACTGCGCGAGGCACTTGTGGCCCGCCGAGAGCAGAAAGCGGTCGCGGCTCGCCTCACCCGGCGCGGCGGGGTCGGCCTTCATTTTGTAGAAATACAGGGCGGTTACTATATCTAAAGCCGAGAGCGCACCGCCCACATGCCCCGCCCCGCTCGAGCGCAGCATTCGCAGCACGTTGCCGCGGCAGCGCGCCGCCTCGAGCTTTAATTTGTCAACAGTGTTGCTCACCTTTTACGCCTCTCTCTCGTAGTCGCAGATGCGCTGAACCTTGGGCAGCGAGCGCGACTGGGGGTCGAAGGTGTTCGCGAGATATTCTTTAACGAGACACTTGCCCAGCTCTATGCCCGTAACCTGCGCGCCCATGGTTATGATGTTCGCGTTGTTGGAAAGAGTGGCGCGCTGCGCCTGATAGACATTGTTCACCAAAGCCGCGTAGGCTCCCTTTACCTTGTTGGCCGCTATGCAGACTCCTATGCCCGTGCCGCAGATTAGAACACCGCGCTCGCAGTCGCCGCGCGCCACGGCCTCGGCCAGCGCTATGGCGGTGTTGGCGTAGATGGGATCCTCGCTGCCGAAGTCCACCGCCTCGTGTCCCAGCGACTCGACATAAGGAATGAGCGCCCTCTTAAACTCCTCCGCGTTCGGGTCGCAGCCTATTGCTATTTTCATAATTCCGCTTCCTTTCACTTCCGGCTTAAAAACACCCAAACTGAATGCTAACACCTATTGTATATACCTGTCAATACAATAAACTCTTATTCTCTGTTTTGACCTTTTTGAAGGGGCTTCTTTAGTTAAACTGCCATAAAGGCCGCCAGCCTGCCTTAAGCTGAATCAGGCAGAAGGCGTTCCGACCGGGAAACAGAACTTCTTTCGCCGCTTAATACGCTTACATTATAGCATAATTTTAACTGGATTCCATAAAAAAGTTGACATTTTATTAATAAATAATATATAAAATGTATAGTAGATTAATTTGGATACTGCGCTCAAAATCGATAGAGCTTGGCCGCCCCGTTTCTTTCGCAGCGCGTTCGAGGCTGCCTGCGCTTATAAAACTTCTTCAGGAGGACTAATATGGAAAATCTCACGCTGGAAAATGTCCAGACCATTATCCGCACGATGGCCAATGTCGCCATTGAAAACGAAAAGCGCTTCTCAGACCTCGACGGGGTCATGGGCGACGCCGACTTCGGCACCTCGATAGCGGGCGGCTACCGTGCCGTGCTCGCCGAGTGGGAGGGCTACGATATGTCCTCTATAGGCAGCTTTCTCTTGAATGTCGCCAAGACCTGGACAGGCAATACCGGCGGCTGCTCTGGGCCCGTTTGGGGGACGCTGTTCATGCGCTGCGGCATGGCCTTCCGCGGCAAGACGGAAATTTCAATAGAGGAGGCCATTCCCGCGCTGAAGAACGCTATGGAGGGCATCATGCAGCGCGGCGGAGCCAAGCTCGGTGACAAGACCATGCTCGACGCCATCGACGCCATTGTTAAATCCTTCGAGGCCTCGGTTGAGGCGGGCGACAGCCTGAGCGATGCTTTGAGCAAGGCCGCCGACGCGGCCTACGAGATGCGCGAGACCACAAAGGACTGGGTAGCCATGCGCGGCCGCCAGTCCTTCACGGGCGACAGGAGCCGCGGCACCTACGACCCGGGCATAGTCGCCGTGGGCGATTTCGCCAAGGAGATTGTTGCAGCCTTGAGCTGAATACAATAAAAATCTTACAGGAGGGCCAGACCAGATGAAGAAATTCATGAACGCCGCCGAAGACTTTGTGCACGATATGATAGAAGGCGTGTATCGTGCGAACAAAGACAAACTCGAATATGTTCCCGAATACAATATCCTCTACCGCAAGGACATACCGGAGGATAAGGTCGTCATCATGCAGGGCTCGGGCTCGGGCCACGAGCCGGCGCACATCATGTGCGTGGGCAAGGGCATGCTGGACGCCGCCTGCCCCGGAAACGTATTCGCCGCACCCCCGATGGACTATGTTTACGAGTGCACCAAGAGAGTGGCCAACAAGGCCGGCGTGCTGCATATAGTAAACAACTATCAGGGAGACCGCATGTCCTGGGATATGGCCAAGGAGATGGCCGAGGCCGACGGCATTACCATTAAGACGCTCATCGTTAACGATGACGTTTCCGTGCAGGACAGCCTTTACACCGTAGGCCGCCGCGGAGTCGCGGGCAACTTCTTCGTAATCAAATGCTGCGCCGCCGCCGCCGAGAGGGGCAAGAACCTCGACGAGGTTCTCGCCATAGGCGAGAGGGTCAACAGCCAGGTCCGTTCCATGGGCATGGCGCTCACCTCCTGCATACCTCCCGCGAAGGGCACGCCTATTTTCGAGATTGGCGACGATGAAATCGAGATAGGCATAGGCATACACGGCGAGCCCGGCCGCCGCCGCGACAAGATTAAACCCGCCAAGGACATAGTAGAAGAGATGTTCGAGGCCATTTATACCGACCTGCCCTTCGCCAAGGGCGACCGCGTGGCCGTTATGGTAAACGGCATGGGCGGAACGCCGATAAGCGAGCTCTACCTGCTCTTTAACGAAGTGGCCAAGAAGTGCGAGGAGAAGGGGCTTACCATCGTCCGCGAGTACGTCGGCAACTACTGCACTTCGCTCGAGATGGAGGGCTTCTCCCTCACGCTGCTCAAGCTGGACGCCGAGATGGAAGAGCTGCTCGCCGACCCCGCCGAGATACCCATCCACGTTTTCTAAGCCCGACGAAACAAGGTATAAGAGCCCGAAACGGCAGTCCTCCGGCGCGAGCCGGGGGACTGCTGTATGAGTTTGGCGCTCCTTATGTTTGTTTCCCCCGCCGATGGCGGGGGAAACACAGCGGGAAACCCGCGGTGAGACACCACATAATAAGTATTGTATTTTCGGAGCGCTTGGCTATACTAGGCTTGTAGAGATTTTTGCTTTGCGAGCGCACAAAGCGAACCCAAGAACAAAAGACAAAACAGGAGGCAGCCTAAAATGACTGAGAATAAAGCAGTTCCGGGAACCGGCGGGGATCGCTATATTCCCTATGAGGAGCGCGGCGGAAAAGAGTCCCTCGTCTATTTCACGCGCGACCTTTCGGCCGGGGGGCTCAGAAAAATATACGAGCGCGTCGGCGGGCATATGAGCGGTAAGGTGGGCATAAAGCTGCACACGGGCGAGCCCGGCGGGCCCAATATAATCCCGCGCGAGTGGGTAAAGGAGCTTATAAACAAGGAGCTGCCCGAAGCGGCGATAGTGGAGACTAATTCCTATTACGACGGCGACCGCTACACCACCGAGCAACACCGCAAGACGCTCGAAATAAACGGCTGGACCTTCGCCCCGGTGGATATTATGGACGAGGACGGGGCCGAGCCCTTCCCCGTTAAGGGCGGCAAGTGGTTCAGCGAGATGTATATGGGCAAGAGCCTCGCCGGCTATGACTCCCTGCTGGTGCTGACGCACTTTAAGGGCCACGTTCAGGGCGGCTTCGGCGGCTCGGGAAAGAATATCGGCATCGGCTGCGCGGACGGCAGGATAGGCAAGGCCATGATACACACCACGCCCGGGCAGGATAATCAGTGGGACATCG
>JAUNBN010000157.1 GCA_030527085.1 Oscillospiraceae bacterium | reverse complement strand
CCGAGATAATGAGGGCTCTCGCCGCCTTTTCCCCCAGGGGCGAGAACGCGCGTTTCGGTGTTGTGAGCGTGGGCGAGGGGGAGAGGCAGGTTGAGATAAGCACCTTCCGCCTTGAGGGGCCCTACTCGGATATGCGCCGGCCGGACAGAGTGGAGTTTACCAAAAACCTGGCGGACGACCTCAGGCGCAGGGATTTTACCGTTAACGCCATAGCCTACAACCCGCGCACCGGCTACATCGACCCCTACGACGGACGCGGCGACCTCAAGCGCGGCGTCTTAAAGACTGTAAGCGACGCGCGTGAGAGCTTTTCGACGGACGCGTTGAGAATACTGCGGCTGGCGCGTTTCTACTCCCAACTGGGGCTCAAGCCCGAAAGGGAGGCGCTGGAAGCGGCGAAGGAGCTCAAAAGCGGTCTTAATCTTATCAGCGCGGACAGGCTGCGCGAGGAGCTCTTTCTCTTTGTTACCGGAGCCTTTGCCGCCGACGCGCTCCTGGACTGCCGCGAGATAATCTTCGAGATAATACCCGAGCTTCGCGCCTGCGACGGCTTTGAGCAGCACAACCCGAACCACTGCTGCGACGTCTTCGGTCACATAGCCCTCACCCTGCGCCGCTGTTCCCCCGGCCTCGCCTTGAGGCTCGCCGCGCTGCTGCACGACGTCGGAAAGCCGCCCTGCTTCTCCTTGGACGAAACCGGGCGCGGACACTTCTGGGGGCATATGGAGAAGGGCGAGGAAATGGCACGCGAAATTCTGGGCAGGCTGGGCTGCCCGCAGCGCCTTGCGGACACGGTCTGCGCGCTCGTGCTGAACCACGACAAGCCCTACGCCGCAACTCCCGCGGGCGCGCGCCAGTGGCTCGCGAGAATGGGCAGCAAGAACATCTTCCTGCTTATAGACCTCAAAAAAGCGGACTGCATGGCTCATGCCAAGAACTACCACAACCGTCTGGCGAGAGTCTACGCCTTTAAGCGCGAGGTTCAGCTCGCGCTCAAGCGCCGCGACTGCTACACGCTCTCGGCGCTGGCCGTAAACGGAGCGGAGCTCTGCGACGCGCTCGACATAAAACCGGGCCCTAAGACGGGAACGCTGCTTAAAAAGCTGCTGGAGGCCGTCATAGCGGGCGAGGCCGCCAACAACAAGGACGAGCTCATTCAGCTCGCGGAAAACTACTTAAACGAGGAGAAGCATGAAAATGATAAGAATAGAGCTTGAAAACGGCAAAAACATCGACATCGAGCTGGACTTCAAGGCCGCGCCCCTCACGGCGGCCAACTTTGAAAAGCTCGTGAGGGAGGGCTTCTACGACGGTCTGGGCTTTCACCGCGTAATCGAGGGCTTTATGATACAAGGCGGCTGCCCCCTCGGCAACGGTACGGGCGGGGCAGATGAGAACATAAAGGGCGAGTTCGCGCAAAACGGAATAGAAAATCCCTTAAAGCACAAGCGCGGCGTTATTTCGATGGCGCGCTCCGCGAACCCCGACTCCGCCAGCTCCCAGTTTTTCATAATGCACGCAGACTCCCCCCATCTCGACGGCGCCTACGCCGCCTTCGGCCGCGTTACTCAGGGCATGGAGGCAGTGGACGAAATAGCCGCCTGCGAGGTTGACTATTCCGACAAGCCGCTGAAACCCCAGATGATGCGGCGCGTCTATGTAGTCGAATAGGCCGCTTCTCCCGCATTTAAGAGCCTGCCTTGGCCTTCCGCGCATCAGGACACTCGTTTCGGGCTTAGGATGGCCTGAAAGCGCTGTTTCCCGCCAAATGCGAGGAACTCAGCGGAAAGGTACGCAGCCGGAGCGCTTCCTCGGGCTTCGGGATGACTTATCAGGGTGCAGAACGCTGTATTTCCCCCGCCGAAGGCGGGGGAAATACAGCGAAAAACAACTCAACGGGACGCTCCCTCGGGCTTCGGAATATTTACTTATTCAGGCTGCGGTGTTATTATTAGATGATAAGACTTAAGCGAAAAGGAGCGTTCGTGGGGTGAGTGCCAGCTGCGATACCGTTTCATTAGAGTTCGGCTGCTCGCCCGAGCAGGTCTGGGCCGTGCTCACGGACGCGGCCCGCTACGGCGAGTGGTACGGCTACCCGCGCTCTCTCGAGATAGTCGAGGTTGACCCCGCCTTTACCGCCGGCGGCAAGATAAGCTTCAAGGGCCTGCGCGGAACGAGCGTTATAACCGCCTGCGAGCCCGGCGAGCACTTTGCAGTAAGCTCCAGCACGGAAACGAACGACTTTTCGATAAGCCCCACCGCCGAGGGCTGCCGCGTTTCGCTCTTTACCACCCTCAACGGCGAGATAGACTGGAGCGGAACCGCCGCAGCGCGCTCGCGCGCTAACCGCGAGATGCTCCACCGCCTGCGCCGCGCCGCGGGCATAGAAAAGGAACGCGAAAGCGAGCTTCCGCTGCCGAAGCCCGAGGCGCCTCAGCGCGGCTCTCTGATAAAAAACGTCTTTTCCGGTATGCTGCTCGGCTACAAAAACCCGCTGAAGCGCCGCGCCGGAGCAGCCCGGGACTCCATAGCCTTAGCCCAGCTCATAGACAACACCGAGGCCGATGTGGTAGTCCACACGAACGCGGCTCTGGCGGGTCTCGCGCTCGCCTTGCGTGAATAAAAGCAACGCCCTGCTGCTCTATATAGGCCAGGCCAAGTCCGAGCTCGAGCTCTTCCTGAGCTGCGCGGGTACTCGCCTTGCCGCCAACCACTTCGTCTACTATTCCGACGAAGCCGAGGGCAACGCCACAGGCGGCGAGCGCATCTACGTCATATACGACGCCTACGGCCGCGCACGCAGCATAGGCTATATAGACGGCGAAACAGCCTCGCGCCGCCTGAGTCTTCAGGTCAGAGACCTCTCGCCCGCGCTTTTCGGAGTTTCAAGCGTAGAAGGAGCCGAGCTTGCGACGGGCTACGAGTGCTCCTCCTTCTGGACGGACCGCGACGGCTCCACCCTTATACGCTTCGGCCTTTTGGACAACACGCGCGGGGTCTTCGACTCCCTGCCTACGGGCCAGCTTGAAATACGAATAGACGCCTCCACCCGCAGCGCCAGCGCCGCCTATTACGCGGCGCACGACGCCGAAAACCCGCTGCCCGCGCAGGTGAGCGGCCGCAAGCTCTCGCGGCAATACAACAACAGCAGCTACTACCTGGCCGACTGTTTGGCCTACGAGCGCTCCTTCCTGCTTTTGGGCCTTACCGCCGAGCAGGCCGACCTCGTTCTCGGCGCGGGAGTGGACTATGCGTCGGCTCCCGGCGGCGGGAGTCTGCGCTCCTACAGCGCGCGCAGCCTCGCCTCGGACGAGGCGCAGTTCCGCTACCGCTACGACCTCGCCTTCAGCGCGGCGGGAACGGTATATCAGGTGAGCTTCCGCAACCGCAGCCTCGCCTCGCGCGAGGAGGTGCTGCTCGAGGAGAGCGACTACTCCTTCAGCGAGGGCATGAGCCTCTATGAAGCCTACTCTCAGCTGCAAATACTGCCGAGCTGGCTCGAGCTCAGAGAGGACTCCCTGGTTTTGGGCTACGGAGCGCTGACAGAGGGCGAATACGAGGACGCCGTCCTGAGCTGCGAGCTCACGCTCTATTTCGAGGGCGAGGTCCTTGAGCTTTACGACTACGAATTCAACTGAGGAAATATAATAGATGCCGCAAGAGGGACAAAAAACAATAAAAAGCGAGCTGCTCATAGACGCCGAAATCGAAAGGGTCTGGGCCTGCCTCTGCAGCGAGGCCGGATTGAAAGAGCTTTTCGGTGAGGACAGCGCCGTAAAACTAAACCGCACGGAGAGCGGCGAAATAAGCGGCCGCCTCCGGCTGGGCGCCACTCTCTTCACTCTC
>JAUNBN010000156.1 GCA_030527085.1 Oscillospiraceae bacterium | reverse complement strand
AAAGCGTATGGTGATCGCCGCGGCTATAAACACAGAGAGCATCGCCAGCACCAGCAGCGCCCAGATTATAGCCGAGCCTCTTTTGTTTTTCAGCGATTTAAACATTCACACAGCCGTTCAATATAAGTATTGAGGCTCGCGCCGCCGCGAGCCGCCAGAGCCTTGCAATTTCAAAGGACGAGCGCGATTAAGGGCAGGGGAGCGCTCAGCCCTCGTACATATATATCTCTATTGTGAAGCTGAAGCTGGTACTGCCCGCCGAGCTCGCGGGCAGCTCGTAGCTTATCGAGCTCAGGCGCAGGGCGTCGTCGCTGTGCAGCGCGTCGAGGAAGGCGTACATCTCCTCAACAGTGCCCTCGGCGGTGAACTGCGCCTCGCTGCGCCAGATATAGCCGCTCTGCTCCTCGGAGACCTCTTCGCCCGCGGAGTAGTAGGAGCTTATAGGGCCGTTTTCCGCGTCGCTTATCGTGAGCGAGACGGGCGTAAGGCCGCTCGAGTCCGCAAGCGAGCTGATAATGCTGTCGAACTCGCGGTTGCGCTTAACGGTGTAAAACTGCGTCTTGAGCTGCTTTGTGCTCTCCTGCAAAACGGGTATCTGCGTCTGCATCTCGTCTATGCTCTCGATGGTGGAGCGAATGCTGTTTGCCTCTACTGTGAGCGCGTCAAGCTCGGCCTGCTTATCGCTAATGCGCGTGGAAAAGCTGCGCAGCAGCAAGACGAAGGCCGCGGCGATAAATACGAGCGCCAGTATTCCCAAAAGGGTTTTTTCACGGGTTGTCAGTTTCATGAGCTTACCTTTGCGTTGTTGTTCCGGGATTTAAAATGCAGTTATCTTCAAAAACGTAGCTTCCGTCCGATTCGTAGTAGCCGTGGTAGCCCACCTCAACAAAGCGGTTAAGGGCCTCGAGGCGGGCGGCATAGGCGGCTCCCTCGTGATAATCGGAGCTGGAGCCGGAAAGGGTAATCACGCCCGAGGAATCGGCGTAGCTCACGCTCATAAGATCCGTATCATCGCCGGCGGCTTCGTTCACTGCGCGCAGCAGCGCGGAGTTGACGTTGGGGTAGGAGTCAATAGCGAAGCGTGCGCTCTCAAGCTCCTCGCTTAAGGCCAGCTCCCTTTGGTATTCGGCGTAAACTTCCTCGTATTCCGCCAGCCGCGAGGCGGTCTGAGCGTCGTTTATGTAGCTCTGCTCTGCCTGGCATTGAGCCTCAAGGGCTCTGAGCCGAGTATTCATTACGAAAAACACAGCGGTACACCCCCCCGCCAAAAGCACCCCTGCGGCAATAAATCCGAGCAGCGTCTTTTTTGAAGAGGGCATTTCCGGCTTGCGGTTGTAGTCGGCCAAAAAGTCTATATGGTTATTCAAGAGCTTTCACCTCCCCAAAAGATTTCCGGCGCAGTAAACGTATTCCCCCAGCGGGAAGGAGCGTCTTTCTGAACGGCTAGAAAGCCTTATCTCCTCAAAGGAAGGAAACTCGTGCGCCTCTATTTCGAGCTCGCTTTTAATAAAGTCGGTAAGCGGCCCCAGTACGAAATCGTCGCTTGCCACCTTGACCCCGCGCTCCTCGCGCAGCAGGCCGCCAAAGTAGACGTGGCTTATCTCGCGGCCGGTCTTTTCAGAGGTGTTGAATTGGATTATAGAAGAGATATGCCTTGCTATCTCGCGCGCGGAGGCCTCCGTTCCACGCTCCTCTATAAGGCGGTTGTGATTGAAGAAGCGGAAAACGCCGTTTACAAAGAGCGCCGCGCAGAGGGAATTAGCGTCCAGAACGGCCATTATGCAGGTCTTGCCGCCTATACGCGAGCAGGAAGAGAGCTGCAAAAGGGAGCTTAAGGAAATATCTATTGAGCCGAGCTTTATTCCCAGCTCCTGAAAGAGGCTGATATAAGAGCCTATGTATTCCTTCTCGACCGCGACGGCGAGCACGGTACTCGGCCCGTAAGCGCCGTCCGGAATGGGGATGTAGTCGTAGAGCAGCTCGCCGCGCCCCTCGGTTATGTCGGCGAACTCATTTTCTATGAGCTTTAAAAGCTTCTTTTCCGGCAGCTTGGGGGCGGAGAACTGCTTTGTCAGCACGCTGCTGCTGCTCAAAACGAGATTTACCTTGTTTAAGGCATTGCCAAATTCGCCGCGCAGCTTGGAGAGCGCCGTCCTGACGGGGGAGTCGTTCACTATAACGCCGCCCAGAACCGCGTCCTCCGGCAGGGGACTGCTCGCCCAGTTCTCAACCGAGAGCGCGTTCTTTGAGGGGCTGGCGAAGAGCAGCTTTATTGAGTTGTTCAAAATGCAAAGCGAGCTTTTCATAAAGGAACCTTTCGATATATCAGAATGAGTAGCCGGAGCCTATGCTGTTGTAAAGCGAGAGAATCGGCAGCATAACCGCTACTATTACAAAACAGATTATTATTGCCATAACGATTATTAAAGCGGGTTCGATAATCGAGGTGAGCTTCGTCATGGCCTGGTCGGCGTCGTAGTCGTAGGTGTCGGCCATGGAGCGCAGCATATAATCGAGATTTCCGGATTCCTCGCCTATGGCAATGGTAGAGGAGAGCTTGGAATCAAAGCCGTCTACCGAGGCTACCGCGTGCGCGAGCGAGGAGCCGTTGCGAACCTCGGCCACTATGCCCTCAAACTGCGAGGCTATGTAGCTGTTGCCTATGGTGTCCTTGGTGTTTTGCAGCGCGTTGAGTATCGTGAGGCCGCTGGAGTAAAGCGAACTTAAGGTGCGCGCGAAGCGGGAGGTGTAGATGGTCTTTAAAAGTCTGCCAATAACGGGAAGGCGCAGCTTGAGCCTGTCCGTCCGAAGCTTTACCGCAGGCAGACGGAGGATGAAAGCCAAGAGCGCTGCAAAAATCAGGAAACAAATCAGAATAATAAGGCCGTGCTCCTGAAGCGCGTTGCTCAAATTCAAAATGAACTGCGTTATAGCGGGCAGCTCCATGCCCTCAAAGAGGGTGAAAAAGCTGGGCAGTATGAAATTAAAAATAACCAGGACTATGACTACCGTAAGCGCCAGCAGAAATATGGGATAGAAGGCTGCGGTGCGTATCTTGGACTTTGTGCGGTGCTCTTTTTCGTAGTGATTGGCCATCTGCGCGCAGGAAACGTCCATCTGGCCGCTGGACTCGCTGGCGCGAACGGCGCTTATAAGCAGGGGAGGAAAGCCACCCTGAGCCGCCATCGCCTCGGAAAGGGAGCTGCCGCGCTGAAGTGAGGCGTAAAGCTCGCTGTAGACCGCGCGCACGCGCTGCGGGCGGTCTTCTTTGGTCATAATGTTCAGAGCGCGAACGAGCGGCACACCCGCCGAGAGCATTGAACCCAGCTCGCGGCAAAACTCCGAGAGCTCCTCGGTATTCGGCTTGCCTTTAGAGGGCGCGCCGTTCTCGAGCTCCTCCGCGTCTATGAGGGTGAGGCCCTCTCCCAGGAGCAGCTCTCGCAGGGCGCGCTTGTCCGCGGCCTCGCGGCGGCCTTTTTTTATCTTGCCCTCTGTTGTGTTGGCTTCAAATTTGAAAAGCGGCATATCGTATTCCTGAAAGCTATTGTTGAGTTTACTTGATTGCGGGATTTAAAAGAGGGAGAGATACCAGCTCAGAATGCTCTCTCCGAAGAGCAGCGAGACGGCGCAGCCCAGCGACAAAAAGGGCGCGAAAGCAAAATGCTCCTTGCGTTCCTTCTTTTTGGCCGCGAGCAGATAAACGCCATATATGCCGCCCGTAAGAATACCTATAAAGGCGGCGAGCAACGCGAGCCGCCAGCCCAGCGCGAAGCCGCAGACGGCCATGAGCTTGATATCTCCGCCGCCGAAAGCTCCCGGTATAAACAGGGTTATCAGCAAGAGCGGCAGGCTCACGGCAAAGACCCCTATGAGCCTCTCGAGCCAGCCTGCCGATGCACTGTCGGCAAAAGCAATAGCCAG
>JAUNBN010000155.1 GCA_030527085.1 Oscillospiraceae bacterium | reverse complement strand
CGAGATGGAAAAGGAGAGTCCCGACTACGAGCGCATCAGCGAGATAAAAAGCGAGAAGCTGCGCCTCGAGGGCAGGATAGGCGAGCTCAAGCCCATAGTAGACGAGCTCGAGGTCACGACCGCCGACCTCTCCAAGGTAATAGAGCTCTGGACGGGCATACCGGCCAACAGGGTCGAGGAGAGCGAGTATCAGAAGGTGGCCGGGCTAGAGGCCGCGATGAAGAAAAGGATAATCGGCCAGGACGAGGCGGTGGAGCTGGTGGCCAAGGCCATCAAGCGCAGCCGCGTGGGCCTTTCCAAGCGCATTAGGCCCGCTTCCTTCATTTTCGTAGGGCCTACCGGCGTGGGAAAGACGGAGCTCGTAAAGGTGCTGGCAACGGAGCTTTTCGATTCCGTAGACCCGCTCATCAGGATAGATATGTCCGAATACATGGAAAAGCACACCGTGGCGAGGCTCATAGGCTCGCCCCCGGGCTATGTAGGCAACGACGAGGCGCGCCAGCTCACCGAAAAGGTGCACCGCCGCCCCTACAGCGTGGTGCTCTTCGACGAGATAGAGAAGGCCCACCCGGACGTTATGAACGTGCTGCTGCAAATTCTGGACGAGGGCCGCGTCACTGACGGGCAGGGCAGGACGGTCAATTTTGAGCACACTGTAGTCTGCATGACGAGCAACGCGGGCTCAGCGGATAAAAACTCGCTGGCGGGTTTCGGCCAGACCATCAGCTCAATGAACGAGGACAAGATGATGAAGTCCCTGAGCGACTTCCTGCGCCCCGAGTTCATAAGCCGTGTTGACGAGGTAGTTGTGTTCAAGCCGCTCTCGAGGGAGAGCCTCACTAGGATAGCGGGCCTCATGCTCGACGAGCTGAAGGAGCCGCTGCTCGAGAAGCTTGTAGTTTTTGACTACGACGATAAGGCCGCCGCGGCGCTCGCGGAGCTTGCCGACGGCGGCAAGTACGGCGCGCGCGACCTGCGCCGCACCATACGCAAGCGAGTAGAGGACGAGGTTGCTAATATCTTAGTCGAGCGCGCGGACTCGCCCCCGGCGGGCATTCACTTAAGCGCCGACGAAAGGGGCGAGCTGCTCATAACGGCGAACTGATCTAAAACAAGCGCCGCAGGGCGCCCAGAACAGGCTCAAGCGGCGGGCAAAGCGCCCGCCGCTTGAGCTTTGCGCTGCCGAGAGCCGCGCGGGAGGCTTCAACGCCTGTATTCCCCCGGCGCGGGAATACAGGCGAAAAAACCGGCGGCCAAGGGAGCGGCTGTGCGGGGGAAACAGTAAAGAATCAGCGCGTGAGGAGTCTGTTCTCTTTGTCAGGGAGTGTCCCGTTCGCGTGGAATTTGCGCTTTGGTTCCTCCGCCAAAGGCGGAGGAACCGGAGGATTAAACACGCGCGTGAGGGCGCTTTTGCTTTGTTAATATGTCTTGATTTTAATGCGGAAACTTGTCATAATTGCCTTAATTAAAGGGAGTGCCCCTATTGCGCGCTTTTTGCTGTAGTCCCCCGCCTTCGGCGGGGGGGATACAGTCTCAAATACCCGCTTTTGGACTACTCCCTAATTTCGGCACACAAGCGGCTGAAGCTTTGCTGAAGGAAGGCGCAGTATGGAAGAAGAAAAACACCTCGGCTTTCGGGAGTTTGTCCCGCCGCAAAAGCGCAGGCTGCTCATAACGGCGGGCGCCTTTGTGCTGATACTATCCCTCTATCTCGCCTTGAGCTGTTTCATGCTCTATAATGACAAGGTGTCCGACGCGGGGGGGCTCAAAGCGGACCGCGAGTTCAGCGAGCAGGTGGGCGAGAGCGTGGCTTCGGTTATCGAGGGCGCAACAATGGTCACCTGCGGCACCTATATAGAAAACATTGAGGCTATATCCCTGCGCAATTCCGAGTATACCGTTGTTTTCGAGGTCTGGTTTTCCTGGTACGGAGAGACAGCCTTTGACTTTACGCAATTTGCGCGGCTTTACAAGGGCACGGTAGCGCATATGGAGATATTGACCGACTACCACGAGGGAAATGAGCACTACCAGCGCCTCAGGGTAAAGGCCAATGTCTCCGAGGACTTCTGGACGCGGCGCTTCCCGCTGGACTCCCACCGTCTCAGCCTCTATATAGAGAGCGAGTACCCGATATCCCAAGTGGTGCTGGTTCCCGACTACGAGAACAGCGGGGTAAACGAGGACTTGTCCGTTCCGGGCTACAGGCTTCAGAGCTCGAATCTGGAGCAGTTCTTTATGAACTACGAAAACACGCGCTCCGACCCGACTATGCTCGGTGAGCCCGTGACCTCGGAGGTTGTGACGGACCTCTTCATCTCCCGCGACGGCTTCGGCCTTTATGTGCGCTGCTTCGTTGCGCTTATAGGAACGATAACCTGGGTGATGATAACCCTCTACATAAACACCTACCACCACGTAGACCCTCTGGGCATGATACCCGGCGCGCTCTTCGGAACGGTCTCGAACGTCTTAGTCGGAGCGAACCTCCTGCCGGACGCACTGCAGCTCGGGCTCCTGGAATTTGTTAACTTCTACGGCGTTTTGATTATACTGCTCTCGGCTGTATCGATTATCAGCGTCAACCGAATCCGGCGCAAATACGAGGACAACGATTTCGCCAAGTATTTCGGGCGCGTTATGTTCGTTATACTGCTCTTCTTCGCGATAAGCGGAAATATACTGCTGCCCGCCATCTCCTATTCCGTTTGATTTAGATTAAGCGGCAGCGAAAAGCTGCGGTGCGATCCCTGCTAACTGACAAAACTGCCTTCTGCGCGCGGGCGAGGCTGAGTTCAAGGTAATAAGGACAGTTGTTTTACGGAAAACAGAAAAAGAAAGCCGTCTTCAGAAAGCTCCTGAAGACGGCTTTGCGGTTTTCATTGAAGTGCCGCAAGCAGAGTGTTATTCGGTCGTCGTAGTTGTAGCCGTGCCGGAATCCGCCCTCGCCACAAAGAGCGTTACGGACTGAGTCTCGGAATTTATGCTCACGCCCTCCTGTATGCTCTGGCGGAAGACTATACCCGCGGCGTAAAGCCCGGTCTGCTCGTAGGTAATCTCGTATTTTATCCCCGCCTCGTTAAGCATCTGTATGGCGTTGGCCTCGGAGTAGCCGACGACCTGTATCATCTTGGTGTTTCTCTCGCTCTTGTTTATGTAAAGGGTTATCGTGTCGCCGGTGTTGGCGGCGCTGTCGGCGGCGGGGGACTGGCTTGTAACAATGTTGTCCTCAACGCTGTTGTCCGTTACATATTCGTAGACATAGTAAAAATTGTAGCTGTCAAAGGTGATTTCGGAGAGCTTGCTGCCCACATAGTTCGGCACGGTGAGGCTGCTTATAACGGGTTCCTCCGTCTCCTCGGGATTCAAGGAGGCCAGAATACTGCGCCCCAAAAAGAACATTCCTATAAGGACGGCCAGCACCGCGACTATAACTACCGCGGCCCTGAGGCCCTTGCCGCGCGCGGAAGCCTCGTCCTCGCCGTCCTCATCATCGCTCTCGCTCTCGTCGCGGCGGCGCGCTGCGGCCGAGCTTCGCGGAGGCTGCACATTCAGCGCCGGGCGCCGCTTCCCGATTTTCGCGCGCTTGCCTGCGGCCGCCATCTCCTCGGAATCGAGAACCTTGGTAGCCGAGGCGTCGGGCGGCGTTTTGTCGAGCATATCTCTGAAATCGCCTATGGTCTGCGTGC
This sequence comes from Oscillospiraceae bacterium, assembly GCA_030527085.1. Taxonomy (GTDB): domain Bacteria; phylum Bacillota; class Clostridia; order Oscillospirales; family Ruminococcaceae; genus JAUNBN01. Next base: position 250 of record JAUNBN010000155.1, on the reverse strand, counting down.
GCTCGTTTATATTCACCAGCATGGCCAGCATTACGGCCCGCGAGACGAACTGGGGAATGGAGGGATTAAGCTCTATTGGCGGCTCTAGGGTGTCGTAGCTTATGCGCTGCTCCGCGTCCTGGGGCGTGGCCCCGGTAAGGCAGCGGTAAAAGGTGGCGGCGGCGCCGTAGACGTCCGTCTGCGTGTTCTGCCAGGAGGTGGTGGAATACTGCTCCGGGGCGGAATAGCCGCTCTGCATCTTGGATTTGAG
>JAUNBN010000154.1 GCA_030527085.1 Oscillospiraceae bacterium | reverse complement strand
CTGCCCTCGCGCAGGCAGTCCAGATAGCGCTCGTTCATATTTGAAAGCAGCTCCTCCTTGAGCTCCGCCGCCTTCTTGCTTCGGGGTACCTCCGAAAACAGCACCTCGACATAATTCCTGATTCTTTTATTTACCTCGCTCATTCTCTCTCTTTCTCCTTAATCAGATTATCTATAATTCCCTTTGCGCGCCGCCAGTCGGCGAGGTTTTCCTCGTAAAGTGTCCTGCCGCTTTGGCTTATCGCGTAATACCTGCGCCTCGCGCCCGTGGTCTCGTCCCCCCAGTAGGAGACGATATGTCCCTCGGCCTCAAGCCGGCGGAAGCTCGTGTAGAGCGTCGCCTCTTTTAACTCCAGCGCGCCGCCGCTCAAAGCAAGCACGCGCTTGTTTATCTCGTAGCCGTAGCTGTCGCCCTCCGCCAGCTGCGCGAGGATGAGGGTGTCGGTAAACCCTCTCAAAATGTCCGACATATTCAGCAATGGCCCCGCCTCCCTTCCTTGCGAGCCTACGATAACACAATATACATCGTCTGTCAAGGTATATTTTTTAATTTAGTAAATAATTTTTCGAGATACTTGTGCCGTATGTGTGTAAGCGAGGTCTTTTCGGTGCGCGGGGAAGCTTTTTAGGCGAGAACCACGCGCTTAAAGGACACCCTTGACAATATAAAAAGGCCGGCGCGGCTTATTAGCGTGTAAAGTGCTGTATTTCCCCCGCCTTTGGCGCAATGTAATTAAGTTAGGGTGCTCCTCCCCGCCTTCGGCGGGGAGGAGCACCCTAAAAAGTACGCACAGTCGAGCTGGAACACAGGGGCATAGGATATTGGCCTTCGGCGGGGAAATAAGCTGAAATTAGGGGTTTAATCGAGGCCGGACGGGGAAATCCCGCCCGGCCCTATTTTTGTTTTTAGGAAAACTAAAACTCCTGCCGCCCTTAGTCCTTTTCGCTCTCGTCCTTGCTCTCGCCGCGGCGCAGCGTGATGTAGCGGCGGTAGTCGGAACTTGAGTTGTCGAGGCAGACGGCTGTAACCAGGCAGGCGAGCGCCGCCCCGATGAGAAAGGCCAGGGCTCCCAGCACAGATTTTATAAAGCTTCTCATAAACCCTCCCTCAATAGGCCGCGGCGCAAAAGTCGCCGAGGTCTTTTTCACCGAGTATTATTCCCCCGCCGCTCACGGGACATACGGTGGCGAGGTGCGCGCAGCTTCCCGCGCGCAGGAATTTGTAGAAATTGCCACGAAGCCTTTGCCCCGCCTCTATTTTACAGCTTCCGCAGAGCTTTTGCAAAAGCGCGCAGTCGAGATAAAAGCGCAGCCCCCAGTACCAGCCCTGCTCGTCCTCTCCGGCATAGGTGTTAAGCTTTGGCCGCTCAAGCGTGAGCTCGCCGTTCAAATAGAGCTCGCTTCGCGCCTCGCGATTGGCTATAAGGCAGAGGATGTCATCGTTTTTTTCGGGAAAGAAGCTGAAGGCCAGCGCGAGACAGCTGTCGTCTCTAAGCTCGCGCGCGCCCCTTTCGGGCTCGCGCTCAAAGGCCTGCAAGTCAACGAGGAAGCCCCGGTCTTTTACAAAGGCCGCGCGCGCGTAGGCCAGAGGGCGAAAGCTGTCCTCCTCCCCGGCCCAAGGGTAGAAGGTGGTCTTGAATACCGGCAGGGTATCGAGCGCGGGCTCGTCCGCGCTCAGGCATATAGAAAGCATAAAGCACTCCGTTAAGGTTTTCCGTATCTCTTTACCGATGTTTTTTCAAAATAGCGTTTGAAAGCTCTCCCTCTATTCCTTTTAGTCCCTATGACGCTGGGGGATCGGTAACGACAACGACGGGCTCTGCTGCTGCGCAAACGGAGCAGCTTCCGCCGCTGAAGCTGTGAGCAGCCGTTTCGCTTGCTCCGCATTTGCTGCATGTTCGCGAATGATTTGTCCCGTCTCCGCTATCAGTCCATGCCCCCCATGTATGATCTTCTGTTACAGTCTGAGCGTCGCAGGTGCCGGCGCCGGTGCAGGTGCCGGTGTGCGTTCCATTTCCATTGTCAACCCAGGTATAGCTGTGAGTATGCGTCGCGCCCGTCGCGGGAATGGCCTCAGTGTATTTTGCGCCGCAGAGACCTCCGCCTGTAAGAGAATGCTGGCACAGCCAATGCTGGCTCCCCGCGGTTGTTTCCGTAGCGGCCACATCAACGGTGAAGGCTCCCGCAACGCTTGCGTGCGTGTCAACGTATCCGCACATTGTGCAGGTTCTGCTGCAGGTCGTGCCGTTTGTGGTAAAGCTGCCGTAGGTGCAGGCCTCGTTTGTTATGGTTTTAACCGTGCAGGCTCCGTCGGTATTGGCGCAGACGGCGTTGTGCGTGCCGTTATTATTAGAGGTATAGGTGTAGCTGTGCGTGTGCGCCGCCGCCGCAGGGTAGACCTGAACGCTGAACACGTATTCCGAGCCGCTCGTGCTGTAGCTGATAAGCACCTGTCCCGAGGTGACGCCCGGGTAACTGGCGAGGTAGGAACTGTAGAGGTTCTGCGCCACAGTCTCCTCCGTGCCGCCCTCGGCTCCCTCTGTCGGCCAGACCCAGCTCCAGTTCACCGTAGCGGTGCCGGAGTGGCCGGAAGCCAGGGTGAAGCCGTTTGAGGTGAAGATGGACTGCGCGGCGCTCGCGACGAGCGCGGGGTCGAAGTCAGCCTCCGTCTCCCTGGCGGGCGGCGCCACCTGAGTGGGCACGCTGCCTATGGGCTGCGGGCGCGCGTCCTCAACAATATGCGCGTGGGTGCGCGCGTAGGAGAGCACGGTCTGCAGCGCCTCCGAGGTGAGGTGTATGCCATCGGAATAGGCGAACTTCTCCTTGAGCCAGCCGTCCTCATCCTTCAGGACCTCGGCGGTGTCGAGGAAGGGATAGCCCGCGTCGCGCGCATAGTTTATGAGCGCCAGGTTGTAGTCGTCCACCTGCGACTGCGTGAGCGCCGTGTTCGAGCGGTTCTGTCCGAGCGGGTGTATCGCCATGATTATTATGTCGGAATAGGGGTAGGCCTCCTCGATGGCCGCGAGCGCGGCGTTGTAGCTCTCTATAAAGTCCTCGGTAGAGGTGCCGAGAAGATTGTTGGTTCCGAAATTGAAGATTATGCGCCTCGGTTTCATAAGGCTGATGGCGGTAGGAATGGTAACGGGCTCGTCGTAGCCCGAGAAGTAGACGGATTTTACGGAGGTCACGCCCTGTATGCCCATCGACTCTATTCCTATCACATTGGAATAATCCAAAAGGCCGTACATGACCATGCGCGCCATATTGCTGTCGCCGACGAAGAGCGTCTCCTCGAGATATTCGACGCCCGCGTCCTCGGTGGTCTCGAGCAGCGTTCCCGCGTACTCGCTCGCGTCCACAAAGCTGTAGTTGGCGGCTACTTCCTCCTCGACGAGTTCGAGCTGCATCTTTGGCTTTGTGTCGCCGCCGGCTCCGAGAATCGCCAGCACTATGCCGCCGACAATGAGCAATGCCGCCGCCGAGGCCGAACTTATGGCGATTATCTTGTTCCTGCGGCTGCGCGAGGCCCACTCTACAACATCGTTGAAAAGGCGTTTTATCTGCTTTCCCAGCTTTTTAAAGAAGCGCGAAACAGAGGACTTCTTCTTTTTTGAAGGACTCCTCTTTGCCTTGGCCGTTTTACTTCCCTTTTTGGACGGACGCTTCGCCTCTGCGCTCTCGCTGCGGCAGGCCTTTTTGCGGGGTCTTTCCCCTGGGGCCTCAAAGTCATTCGCGTTTTGGGTGGCCGGATTCTCTCCGCCGCCTGAAAAATCCTCCGCAAAGGGGTTTTCGCTTTTCTCCCGCGCGTCTCTCTTACTCATAACAAAACCTGCCGTTTAAATTCGGGGGCGGAGCAAAAAACGCCCCGCCCCGAAAGTTTTTAAGCTATTATTCCTCTTCGCCGTCCTCGTCCGAGCCGCCGAAGTCCTCTTCAAGCTCGAACTCTATGGTC
>JAUNBN010000153.1 GCA_030527085.1 Oscillospiraceae bacterium | reverse complement strand
TATAAGCTCCCAGCTCACGGCGCTGCACGTCCCCATCTACACCTTTACCGTAAACGTCCGCGGAGAGCACTGCCACATAAACACCACCATAGGCATAAACAGCAAGGAGCATTTGAGCTCCGTAACGCAGCGCCTCAAAAAAATTAAGGACGTGGAGACCATAAGGCAGACCAATTCCTAAAGCCCTAAAGCGGCCCGTCAGCGCGTGGAACGCTGAATTTTCCTCTCTTCGGCGGCAATGTCATTCGGATTAGGCATCTCCGCCCGCCGAAGGCAGGCGGAGACGCCCTGACTAAATGGCTTTGAAAAAACTCGCGCGGCGGTAAACTCGCGAAAGCCTGAGGATGAGTATTATATGAAGCTTGTTATACAAAGAGTAAACATAGCCTCCGTCACGATTAACGGCGGCGAGACGAGGAGTATAGGCAGGGGCCTCTGCGTGCTTTTCGGAGCGGGAGCGGGAGACGGCGCGGAGCTGATCCCCAAGCTGGCGGAAAAGACGGCAAAGCTCAGAATCTTCTCGGACGGCGAGGGAAAGATGAACCTTTCGGCGCTCGAGCTGGGGCTTGAGGTACTCGTTGTGCCGCAGTTCACGCTCTTTGCAGACACAAAGAAGGGCAACCGCCCCTCTTTTACCGGGGCGGCGGAGCCGGAGTTCGCGAAGAACGCCTTTGAGAGCTACTGCGCCGAGCTGGAGAAATACTCCCTTAAAAAGCTCGAGCGCGGCGAATTCGGCGCGCACATGCTCGTCTCGCTCGAGAACGACGGCCCGGTGACAATTATAATGGACACGCGCGAGTGGCAGCGAAACGCTTAAAACTCACACGGAAAAATATCTGATGTTTGAAAGAGAAGCGCCTGATAAAACCGGCGCTTCCTTTGGGATCGGGCCGAACGGTTCGATAATCGCCGCCGTCGAAAGCTCGCCGAATCGACACGCGCTCGGCGAGGAATAAAAGCTCTCTGTTTGTTAAGATGCTTGCGAAAGGTGAAGAGAGCATGGACTGGGTAGAGGGAATGAACCGCGCAATTGAATACATTGAAGACAATCTTGCCGCTGCCGTCGATCAAAAGGCGGCGGCGCGCATTGCGGCTTGCTCGGAGTTTCATTTTCAGCGGATGTTCGCATTCATAACGGGCGTCAGTGTCAGCGAGTATATCCGCCGCCGCCGAATGACCTGCGCGGCTTTCGATTTGATGGACGGCAATTCCAAGGTATTGGACGTCGCCTTGAAATACGGCTATGACTCGCCGACTTCCTTTAACCGCGCGTTCCGAGCCGTACACGGCGTTTCCCCGTCGAGAGCCCGAGCGGAGGGTATAGAGCTTACATCTTATCCGCGCATCACCTTTACACTGTCGGTAAAAGGAGAAAGAGCTATGGATTACAAAATCGTATGCAAGGAGGCCTTCCGCATCGTGGGGTACGCGACGCACGAGGCCATGACAATGGAGGATTGCTTTGAAAAGGTGCCGCTTTTCTGGCAGAATGTCGCCGAAGGCGGCGGTATGGAAAAGCTCTGCGGGCTGATGCAGGGTAAAGAACCCTGCGGTATTCTCGGCGTATCGTCCTGCGACAACGGAGAATACTCCGGCTACTATATCGCCGTGGCTACGGACGCTCCCGTGCCTGAGGGCATGGAGGAATATGTTATCCCCAAGACGACCTATGCTGTCTTTGAGGCGATAGGCCCCTCCCCTCAGGCCGTTCAGGAAATGCAGCAGCGCATCGTTTCCGAATGGCTGCCGGCCTCCGGCTATGAATACGCCCCGGCGGCCGACGTCGAGGTATACCCCGCAGGAGATCAGCAGTCAAACGACTATCGAACGGAAATCTGGCTGCCGATTATTAAGAAGTAATCGCCGTTTCAGCGCAAGGCGCGGACGCTTTCTAGGAAGCGTCCGCGCCTTTTTGTTTCGCCCCGCTCTCCTGCAGAGAGGCGTCCCGCGCTCCGAGCAGCGCGCCCGCGAGCGGGCTTATAAGCGCCGAGCCGAGGGCGATGAGCAAAGGCAGCCCGCTTAAAGCAGCGGTTGAAAACACCCCTTGGAAAAAGGGCAGCCAGATTACGGCGGAGGTCACGCCCAGAGATAGCAGGCAGGCGAAATTCAGCGAGCGGCTGCCGAAGAGGGTTTTCAGGGAGGGCTTCGCGCCCTTTTTGAGCGCGCACTCGAAAACATGGGTCATCTGCGCGGCTACGAGGGTGAGCAGCGCCGCCGAGCGCGCGGTAGTGAGGTCGCCGCTTACGCGCAGCACAGCCGTGAAGCAAAGCAGATTGGCGAGCCCCATTATAACGCCGCGAAAGACTATCTCGAGCGCGAGTCCCCCCGCGAAAAGCCCCTCTTTGGGAGGCCGCGGCGGGCGGCTCATAACGTCCTCATCTGCGCTCTGCATCCCCAGGGCTATCGCGGGCAGCGAGTCCGTTATCAGGTTTATCAGCAGTATCTGCAGGGGGATAAAGACCGCGGGCGCGCCTATGGCCATAGCCAGCAGGACTGTAAGCACCTCGCCGAGATTGCTCGCCAGCAGAAAGCGGATAAAGCGCCTTATGTTGTCGTAAATGGCCCGGCCCTCGCCTACGGCCGCGACTATCGTAGCGAAGTTGTCGTCGAGGACTACCAATGAGGCCGCCTCTTTGGTTACGTCGCTGCCCGAAAGCCCCATCGCTACGCCTATGTCGGCGGCGCGCACGGCGGGCGCGTCGTTCACGCCGTCGCCCGTCATCGCTACGGTCTGCCCCGAGGCTCTCAGCGCCTTTACTATCCGCAGTTTGTGCTCGGGGCTGACTCTCGCAAAAACTCGGCAGTCTTTCACCGCCTCCGTCAGCTCCCTTTCGCCCATAGCGTCGAGCTGCTCGCCGCTTATTACCTCTTCTTCCTCCTTTATAATCCCCGTTTCGAGCGCAATAGCCCGCGCGGTGAGCGGGTGATCGCCCGTTATCATTATCACCTTTATGCGCGCGCGGCGGCAGCTTCTCACAGCGGCGGCCGCCTCCTTCCTCGGCGGGTCTAGGAGGCCCGCGAGCCCCAGAAAGACAAGACCCTCGTCCTTGAAGCTCTCGGCGGGAGAGGCGGCCATCGCTATAACGCGCATGGCACGCTTGGCCATAGAGTCGGCCTGCGAGAGTATCTCGGCTCTGAGCCGAGGCGTGAGCGGCTTTAAGCCCTCCTCGTCCGCTATATGGGTGCAGCGCTTTAAAAGCGCTCCGGGCGCGCCCTTGGCCATTACCGCGCGCTGCGAACCCCGGCTCACAAAGACGGACATATATTTTCGCACAGAGTCAAAGGGGCGCTCGTCGAGCGGCTCGTACTCCTTTAAAAGCGCCGGACGCTTGACGCCGCATTTGTAGGCCGCCGCGAGCAGGGCGCTCTCCGTAGGGCTTCCGTTCAAGACGAGCTTGCCGCCTCTCGCCTCCGCCGAGGCGGTGCAGCACAGCGCCGCGCACTCCAGCGCCGCCTTGAGAACGCTCTCTCCCTTTGCGTTAACGGAGACTCCCCGGCAGCTCAGAGCGCCGTTCAAGTCGTCGCTCGCGCCCTCGAGGATGTAAGTCTTCCCCGCGGCGCAGAACTCCCGCGCAGTCATCAGATTTTCCGTGAGCGTGCCGGTCTTATCCGTACAGATAACAGTGGCGCTGCCCAGCGTTTCAACGGCGTGCAGCTTTCTTATAACCGCGTTTTTCGCAAGCAGTCTGCCCACCGAGAGCGCCAGCACGATGGTTACCACCGCGGGCAGGCCCTCCGGCACCGCCGCGACCGCCAGAGAAACGGCAGTCAGCACCAGCCCGTAGAGCGTCTCGCCGCGAAGGAGGCCCAGCGCTATGACCGCCAGCGCGCAGAAGAGGCTGCTTATGGCTATAAAGCGCCCGAGAGAAGCCAGCTTCCTTTGCAGGGGCGTAGGCGGCTCCTTCTCCTCCTCCAAAAGCGCGGCAATTTTGCCCATGCGCGCGCTCATGCCCGTAGCCGTGACCAGCGCCTCGCCGTGGC
>JAUNBN010000152.1 GCA_030527085.1 Oscillospiraceae bacterium | reverse complement strand
CTGGGTCTGACGCTTTCGGGAATAGGCGTCGGCGTTTTTCTGTTCAGCTCGCTGGGAATAGATCCTGCAAGCTGTTTTGAAACGGGCGTTTCGCTCTTATGTAATATCAGCTTCGGCAGCGCAGCCGCGCTGATAAATCTGATTATCCTCACTGTCATTTTCTTTATCGATAAAAGCTATATCAACATAAGCTCGCTGCTCGCCATTTTCCTTATAGGCTATGTTGCGGACGGCGTCCGCTGCGCGCTCGAGGCGCTGTTCCTCTCGGGACTTGGTCTCGTCTGGCGAATAGTCTTTATTCTAATCGGCAGCGCCGTAATGGCAATAGGCGTAGGGGCTTACACCACTCCGCGCCTGGGAGTGGGAGCCATAGACCTCGTCTCGCAGATAATCTCGGATAAGCTGCACCTTACATATCGCTGGGTGCGCGTGGCGGGCGACGTGCTTTTTGTCGTGCTCGGCTGGCTCGCATATAGGCGCGGGAACCGTGCTCTGCGCGCTGCTTTTGGGGCCGCTGGTACAATTCTTCCGTCCCTATATCTATAAGCTCACAGACCGCATACCCGGCTGCGAAACTGAGAGGGACGTATTTCCCGCACCGAAGGCGGGGAATTGAACGCGCTTTTAGGGCCCTTCGCTTAAGGCGGAAGGGGAGTGCTCCAAATGCGGGTATTTAAGGCTGTATTCCCCCCGCCGGAGGCGGGGGGGGGGAATACAACAAAAAGCACACAATAGGGGCGCTCCCGGCGGAAGCGCCCGCTTGCAAAGCGCCTTGCCGCTGTGATAGTATGCTGTTATTGCCGTCGAAGGGCCTTCTCTGCTCCTGCGCGAGTCGTTGAACCGATTTCTGTGAATGTGGAATGCTGTTGAAGAATGAAAACTCTTTAAAATCCAGAGCGCTCCCTGCAGCGATACTGGCGCTGGCGCCGCTGCTCGGAGTTTTGCTGTACTGCACGCTGGACGGAACCGCCCTCTGGGAGATATACACGCCCGCTACCCAGTGGAACGACGAGTTAATATATTATAAACTGACCGAAAACGCGGCGGCCTACGGCGTCCCCAGAGGCTGGTTCGGCTATAACGAGTCTAGAGGCCAGCTGCTGTCTTTCGGGGCATGGAGCCCGATTACAATTATCCACTACCTGGCTTACGGCTCTGTTTTAGGCTGGAGTCTTTCTTCGCCCTTAATATGTAATATTGCGCTGATGTCGCTTTCCTTTTTGTGTTTTGCGTTGCTCGTAAGGCCCTCTGCGGCTCAAGCGGGCTTGACAGCGCTCTTGTACTGCTGCTTCGGGCCGTTTTCACGCTTTACGCTTTCCGTTATGAGCGAATGCTATTTTTACGCTCTCACCGTGCTCTTTGTTGGCTTTGCGGTTTATGCTTGGAATGGCGAGAACAGTAAAAAAGCGAGCGCCGCAACGGCGCTGATGATACTGTGCGCGGCCCTGCTTACAGCCGGCAGGCCCAACTACGCTGTTTTTTTCCTGTTAACTTTCTATATCATATATAAAAAGAGAGGCGTGCTGCGCGCGCTGGGGTTCTCTTTGGGAGCTGCCGCGCTCGCTCTCGGTTTTTATTGGTTCTGCGCGAGGTATCTCTGCGCCGCCTACACGGAGCCGATGATACACCTGGAGTTTCTGGAGCTCTTTTCCACCGGTTTTTTTACGGGTCTCTACGAGACGCTGTATCTGCTCTGGCTGGATTTCAAAGAATTCTTCTCGCTGGCCCTGCAGGGGCTTTTAAAGCCTGGTCCCGACAATTCCCTTTTAACGGGCTATGCGGCTTTAGGTCTTGCTCTGGCGGCCGTTTGGCTTTCATCCCTTGTAAAAAAACGGAAGAACGGAATGCTGCTTTTTCTGGCGGCTCTTGCCTACGCTTCCGTTATGCTGGCGCTTATGCTGTTTTTGGTTATAACCGTGGCCTCGCGGCATATACTGCCGTTTATGCTCGCGGCGCTGCTGCTGCTCGTGAAGCTGGAATACCCAAAAGGACTTAAAACTGCGGCGGTGAGCGCGGCGGTCCTTATGGGGGTGCTGGCGACGCTCGGCTTTCTCTCGGACAGCTACTACAAGCTTCCAAAAGCAACGCCGCAGGGTGAGGAAAAGCAGCATAGTGTTCGGCTTTCAATGGGCGAGGCTATGGAACTCAGCGAGGGCATTTCCTGGGAGAATACGGTTCTCTGGGTCTATAACGACGTGAGGGACGGTATAAACAGCGATTCGGACTGGAGCTGCCTTTTCGCGCTGCCCGAGGGCTTTGCCATAAACATCAGTTATTTTTACTACGCCGACGCTGAGTTTTCTAATCTGAAATCAAAGTATATTTTCACCTGCCCTCACAGTTCCCTCGGGGAAAAGTGTATCAGCGAGGGGGGCAGGCTGCTTTACAGGGACGAGTATTACGAGCTGCTGCTGAATCCTAAATACGCATGAGGGCCGAAAGCCCTCTGCGCTGTTTTTTCTGAGGAGTAAAGAAGATGAATATGGCCGGAAAGCTCTCGCCGGCGCGCTGCGCGCTGCAAAAGCTGAAAAATGTGTGGTTCTGGGTGTTTCTCGCGGTATTCTCCGCGCTGAGCGTTTTTCTGTTTTACAATCAGGCCTTCGCACCATATACGGGGAAGTATTTTTCCGACATGGACCAGCATCTCACCTGGGCCTGCTATCTGGACAGCTTTTTGAATATACCCTCTCAGGCCAAGACCTATCCTCTTTTCCACCTCACCGTAAGAGCCTTTTCGGTATTCTTTGACACAGAGATGTCAGGGGCTCTGGCCACTGCCAGCTATAACGCTTTAACGGCGGTTTTAATATACCTGATTCTGTGCGAGGCTCTCAATGGACGAAAGCTCAAACGAAGGCTGCTGGGAGCCGAGCGGGATTTGAGCTCCTTTGTTTTGGCCGCCCTCACCTTTGTTCTGCTTATCTGCTCAATGATAATTCTGCCTGTAAACGAGCTTTTCGGCGGCGAGTGGCACGCCTATCTCGGAAGCTTTACCCCTAATCCCTGGCACAACCCGACAAATATGGTCTCGAGACCCTTCGCCATAGTGTGCATGTACCTTTTTTCGCGGCTTGCCGGGCTCTCGGATAAATACTTCAAGGCTGCTCCCTTGATTGTATTTTCCCTCAGCCTGGCGCTCTGCACCTTTGCAAAGCCCTCCTTTGCAATGGCGTTTCTGCCGGTGGCGGGGATAATGCTGCTGATTAAGCTTTTCAGCGGTCAGTGGAAAAGAACGCTTATCTTCGGGCTGTGTTTCATTCCGACATTTGCCCTGCTAATTTGGCAGTATGTTCTCGTGTTTGCAGGTCAGACTGAGAGCGTTGAGATATGGGGCGGCGGAATGAGCGTGGACTTCGGAGCGGAATGGTCGCGCTTTTCAAGCTGCGTGCCGCTTTCAATTCTTTTGGGAGGGGCTTTCGGAATTATTACTCTTGTTTTCTCGGTTAAGGGCTTCAGCCGCAGACCGGATTTTTACAAGCTCTCGGTGTACGTTTATTTCGCTTCGCTGATTGAGGCGCTCACTTTGCGTATAGGAAATGATTCTCTGAGAAACGGCGATATCATGTGGGGTTATATGTTCGGGCTCTTCTTCCTCTTTCTGGCGTCTGCAGCGCTGCTTTTGAAAGAGGGCGAGGGGTTTAAGAAATGGCAGCGCCTGGCGTGCTGGAGTTTCCTTGCGCTCCATACTGTTTGCGGAATTTGGTATTTTGCCTGGGTTCTGGCGGGCAACTTTTACCAGTAGCGGCTCCTGCGGAGGCTCATAATGCTCAAAAAACCTTCAAAGACATTAATTTTTCAAGCGGCAGGCCTTTTGTTCTCCCTCTTTTTCGCGCTGATGCTTTTCGGCATGCTTGAAAAGAAGGACGAGAGCCTCGCTTCTATATTGCTCTTTATGGGGCTTTGGCTCGCGCTGCTTGCGCTTGCCTTTAAGCTGTCGGCTCGCTTTGAAAGCTTTGTAAGCGCTCTTTCCAAAAGGCGCCGCCTGCTTTTGGGCTTTGGCTTTTTTCTTATTCTTTTTCTTTTGC
>JAUNBN010000151.1 GCA_030527085.1 Oscillospiraceae bacterium | reverse complement strand
CCTATAACTACATTAACCGTATTCAGAAGAAAGACGAACATAACTATAACGCTTAAGAACACCGAGAGAATGAGCTGCGATTTAACTCTCTTGAGCAGCAGAGCCGCTATGAGAGCCAGAACGCCTATAATGATCAGCAGCTTTATAACGCTGTGCGAGGAATAGGGCGTTTTTGACAGCCAGTCTGTCCAGGTGTTGGAGAAGAAGCAGACGAACCAAAAGGCAAGCACGCAGACAAAGGCCGACAAGGGCGAGCGAAAGAGGAAGTACGCTATCAGATAACCTAAAACGCTTATTATAAGCAGCGCTGCGGCAATACCCAGCACCCAGTCAAAGTATGTGTAAGCGAGATTCTGAGCATGAAAAAAGAAAATGATGCTCACAGGCATAAGCGCCGAGCTGAGCAGCAGCAGATAAAAGCTCTTTTTGTTCTCTGTCATAAGATTTCCGTCGATTCCTAATATTTCAACTTTGGCAATAATAACAAAAACACCCTCTCTTTTCAAGTTAGTGGGGAGGGGGACGGAGCGAAACTTCCGCGCAAACGGGTCTCTCACATCAAAAGTGGGCATATCCCGATTGCGAGGGCCTTTCATCGTAATTCCCCGCTTTCGGCGGGGAATTACAATATCGAAAATGTTTTTAGTCTCCAAATACCGAGGAAAGCTCTGCGCGTCCTAGTTCCTCAAGCTCCCCAGCGGCGCGGGTATTCTTCCTCCGCGGTTTATGAAGTCCGCGCTTGAGCCCTCGTGAACCGGCATTACGGGGGCGCTGCCGAAGAGACCGCCTATCTCGACCTCCTCGCCTACCCTCTTGCCCTCGGCGGGGATTATCCTTACGGCCGTGGTCTTGTTGTTCACAACGCCTATGGCCGCTTCGTCCGCTATTATGGCCGCTATGGTTTCTGCGCTCGTGTCGCCGGGGACGGCTATCATATCAAGACCTACGGAGCAAACGCAGGTCATGGCCTCTAATTTGTCGAGAGTCAGCGCGCCGCTTGCGGCTGCGGCTATCATGCCCTCGTCCTCCGAGACGGGAATAAAGGCCCCCGAAAGGCCGCCGACATGGGAGGAGGCCATCACGCCGCCTTTTTTAACCGCGTCGTTGAGAAGCGCGAGCGCGGCCGTTGTGCCGTGGGTGCCGCAGACCTCGAGGCCCATCTCCTCTAATATGCGCGCCACGGAATCGCCTACAGCGGGAGTGGGGGCGAGGCTCAAATCAACTATCCCGAAGGGCACGCCCAGGCGTGAGGAGGTCTCGCGGGCTATGAGCTGGCCTACACGCGTTATCTTAAAAGCGGTGCGCTTTACCGTCTCGGCCACTACGTCGAAGGGCTCGCCCCTTACGGACTGCAGGGCCCAGTGTACGACGCCCGGGCCGGAAACGCCTACGTTTATAACGCACTCCGGTTCTCCCGCGCCGTGAAAGGCTCCGGCCATAAAGGGATTGTCCTCAACCGCGTTGGCGAAGACGACGAGCTTCGCGCAGGCAAGTCCGTGCTCCTTTGCGCTCAGGCGCGCCGTCTCTTTTATGATTCTGCCCATAAGGCTCACCGCGTCCATGTTTATCCCGGAGCGCGTCGAGCCTATGTTTACAGAGGAGCAGACTCGTTCGGTCTCGCAGAGCGCTGCGGGAATGGAGTTTATAAGCCGTCTGTCAGCGTCGGTAAAGCCCTTGTGGACCAGCGCGGAGAAGCCGCCTATGAAGTTCACGCCGCACTGAGCCGCGGCGCGCTCCATCGCGCGGGCGAAGACAGTGTAGTCCTCCGTCTCGCTCGCGGCGGCCACCTCGGCTATCGGCGTTACTGAAATGCGCTTGTTAACTATGGGTATGCCCAGCTCACGCTCTATCTCCTCGCCGACAGCAACCAGCCTTTCGGCGCGAGAGCAAATCGTGTCGTAGACGCGCTTCGCCGCCGCTTCGGCGTTCGGGTGGGCGCTCGAGCGCAGGGATATGCCCATTGTTATCGTTCTTATATCGAGATGCTGCTTGTCTATCATCTCGAGCGTTTCGATTATCTCGTGCTGGTTGATAAGGCTCATAGGGCCCCCTTTAAATCTTGTGCATGGCGTTGAAGATTTCCTCGAGCTGTATCCTGACACTCATGCCCAGGCGCTCGCCCTCGCGCTCGAGGGCCTCAACTATGGCCGCAAAGGAGACGTTCGCTTCCTTGATATCGACCAGCATGTTCATGACAAAGACCTCCTGCAAAATGGTCTGGCTTATATCCAGAACATTTACGTTGAGACCCGCCAGAACGCCGCAGATGCCGGCTATAATACCGACTCTGTCCTTGCCGACTACCGTTACTATCGCTCGCATATTTTACTCCCTTTCAAAAGCTCTCTTTTTTCCCTGCCCTTAAAGCTTCGTTCCGCAGGCGGAGCAGAATTTGGCCTCGGACTTTTGCGCCTCGCCGCAGGAGGGGCAGTAACGGGTTTCGGGCTCGGGGCTTCCCGCCGGATTTTGCGGCGGAAGCTGCGCCGACTGCCGCGCCTCGCGCCTTGCGTCGGCCTCAGACTGTTCCTCGGCCATCTCTTTTGCAAATTCTTCGGGCTCGCAGGCCAGCTCCTGATAGAAAGCCGCGTCCAGCACTCTGTTGAAGAGCGAGGCGGCAACTACGGCGGCAAGACCCGCCAAAATACCGATAAGGCCGAAGAACAGGCCCACAAAGGGTATGAGGCTTAAAAGCACAAAGACGAAAATCAGCGCGGCGCAGATTCCGAACACTCCGAGGTGCGAAAGGAACATCGGGCCCTTATGCCCCTCGGTCAGCGCCATGGACTTTTTGAGCGCCTGAGTGGGCGGGATTTCCGGCTCGGTCATAAGTATATAGGGCGTAAAGCGGTAGGAGTAGGCCTTTATGGCGCCGAAGACCAGGCCCGCGAGCGGAATGAGCGTCCAGATGAAAACCCAGAGCGCCATCCAGCACATTCCGCCGGCTACATGCCAGAAGTTTTTAAAGCCGTCAAAGAGCTGCTCGGCCTCGGTCTCCTCGCCGCGGTAGTGCATCAGAAAGACCAGGGTTGTGACTGCCGTCAATACCATCGAGACGGGAAAGCTTATAACGGGCAAGACCCCTATCACGCCCGCCAGATAAACCAGCAGGTTGCCAAGCAGCATGAGGCCCAGCAGCTTCCAGGGCAGGGTCTTCAGAATTTCAAAAGCTTTTTTGTAAAAATGACGGACAAACATAAAACAGCTACCTCCCAAAGTATTAAAGGCTTGCCGCCGCGACGCTCTGGCCCAAACGGCGCATTTTTTCGTCGGGCGTTTTGAGCTCGAGGGTGAGTTCGGGGTAGTCGGCCTTGAGGGTTTCGCATGCGTTTTCGAGGATTATATCCCCGCCGCGCCCGCTCATCACGCGGCCGAGCAGCAGAACGTGATCTATATCGTAAAAGCGCGCGTAGTAGGCTATCGTGTGCGCGAAGGCGCAGCCTATGTCCGCAAAGACCTGCGAGGTCAGCGGAGGGCCGTCCTCCAAAAGCTGCTGCATATAGGAGAGCAGCTCGGCGGGGGTCGCGCTCTCGCTCAGGGCTATGCCCGCCTCGGCGGCAAGGCGTATAACGCCGTCCTGTGAGAACCAGCAGGCTCCGACGCCCGCGTCTCCCGACCACTCGTCGCGGGCGGCACGCGAGTTCATATCCACCGTGGCGAAGGCCAGCTCGTTGAGCCAGCCTGTTATGTGGCCCTGCCTGTCAACATAGCCTGCGGCCTCGCTGGTGCCCATTGCTATGCCCATAACAGCCGTGTGGCCCGAGCTCATCGCCCCGGCCAGCGCGGTCACGTCGCCGTCGTTTATAACCTTTATCGGAACGCCGCCGAGAGCCTTCGCAGCCTCGGCGTAAATACCCTTTACATGCTTGTCGTAAAGATCTTCGGGCACGGCGCGGAAGAGCGAGGCCACCATGGGGCGGTTGTTTATGTAGACTCCGGCGGAGCTAACGCCGATAGCGTCCACCCGCGGCATCTTTTCCGCCGCGCTCTTAAAGGAAGAAACTATGCCCTTGAGATGGTAGGCGGGGTT
>JAUNBN010000150.1 GCA_030527085.1 Oscillospiraceae bacterium | reverse complement strand
AGCAGCGTTACGAGTATGCGCGCGCCCGAGGCTCCAACGGGGTGGCCGAGCGCTATGGCTCCGCCGTTCACGTTGAGCTTGGAGGAGTCGAACTTGAGGTCGTGGGCCACGGCGAGGCTCTGCGCCGCAAAGGCCTCGTTGGCCTCTATAAGGTCGAAGTCTTCAACGCTCATGCCGGTCTTTTTCAGCACGTTGTTCGTGGCGGCAACGGGGCCTACGCCCATTATCGAGGGGTCTACGCCGCCGAGCGCTCCGGCTATCCATGTGGCCATTGGCGTTACGCCCAGCTCCTTGGCCTTCTCCTCGCTCATCACTACGAGCGCGGCCGCGCCGTCGTTGATGCCCGAGGAGTTTCCGGCGGTGACGATGCCATCGGGCTTGAAGGCGGGCTTCAGCTTCGCAAGACCCTCGGCCGTAGTGCCCTCGCGGGGACCCTCGTCCGTATCCACAACGATGTCGCCCTTCTTGTTCTTTATGACTACGGGGACTATCTCTTCCTTAAACTTGCCCTCGGCAATGGCCTTGCAGGCCTTCTGCTGACTGGCGGCCGCGAACTCGTCGAGCTGCTCGCGGGTGAGGCCCCACTGCTCGGCTACGTTCTCGGCGGTGATGCCCATGTGGTAGTCGTTGAAAACGTCCCAGAGAGCGTCGTTAACCATGGTGTCTACCAGCGGGCTCTTGCCCATCGGATAGCCCATGCGGTAGCCGTAGCGGCCGTTCATCGCCGCGAAGGGAGCCATCGACATGTTCTCCACGCCGCCCGCTACCACTACGTCGGCGTCGCCGCACTGTATCATCTGCGCGGCCATATTGACGCAGTTGAGGCCGGAGCCGCAGACCACGTTTACGGTCACGGCGGGGGTAGTTACGGGCAGACCCGCCTTAAGGCTGGCCTGACGGGCGACGTTCTGGCCGAGACCGGCCTGAATGACGCAGCCCATGTACACATGGTCTACCTGCTCGGGCTTGAGACCCGCGCGCTCTACCGCTTCCTTAATGGCTATGGAGCCGAGCTCGGCGGCGGGCACATTGCTTAAGGCCCCGCCCATCTTGCCTATGGCCGTACGGCACGCGGACGCTATGACGATCTTTTTCATGAAACTCCTCCTGAAGATTGATAACTTTATCGAAAACGCCGAAGGGCGTTTGCGGTCTTAATTTATTCTTCCTGCGCCTTGAACTTTTCATGCAGCGCGGCCTCTACGTTCGGCGTTACGAATTTGGAAACGTCGCTGCCGTAGCGCGCGGCTTCTTTTACTATGGTAGAGCTCAGATAGCTCCATCTCATGCCCGTGGCGAGGAACATCGTCTCGATGCCGGGCATTAGCGCGTGATTCGTCTGGGCTATCTGTATCTCGTTTTCAAAATCCGAAACGGCGCGCAGGCCCCGCACCAAAAGGGTGGCGTGCTTCATGCGGCAGTAGTTTACGGTGAGGCCGTCGTAGCTGTCTATGCAGACGTTCGGGATTCCCTCGCAGCAGCCGCGCAGCAGTTCGACGCGCTCCTCAACGGTAAAGAGCGGCTTCTTAGCGCTGTTCTTCATAACAACAACTATAAGCTTCTCGTGGATGCGGGCAGCCCGCTTGATTATGTCCAGATGTCCCCGAGTAACGGGGTCGAAGCTGCCCGGGTAAACGGCAACGCGCATTTTAGGGAACCTCCCCTGCCTTATTGCAAAGCTCGCGCTCTGCCCTGCCTTTATTCTAAGGCTTCCTCGTATATTAAAGCACATCGTCAAAATTTTATCAAGCCTTTTTTTGTCTACGTTTTAACAAAATTATCCACAAAGTTCAATAGCTTTTTTAGGCCAGTTTCCACATTTCGCACACGCCGGGAGCGTCCAAAGGCGGATTCAATACTGTCCTCTCCTCGCCGGGGGACCGCGAAAAAGCGCGCAATCGGTGCAGTCCTCGCACGCGGGCGCCCTTTGCCGCGCCTTCGGGTATGCGCGAACTCTCAGGATATTTGCGCCGGAAGCCGGTACACAGGACAATCTGGAAACTCCCGCGGCTTAGACAGTGCGGCTTTTTAGAGTGTATTTCCCCCGCCGCTTTTTGAAGCTTGACCTCGCGCTTCGATAATGCTATAACTCTAATTGACGTTTTTTTAACGATTAAGCGGCGCGCGCCGCCTTTTTAGAAACGGAGCCTTGTTTTATGGATTATAAAAAGCTGTACGACTCCAAGCTTATAAGCGCCGAGAAGGCCGCTTCTTTTGTGAAAAGCGGCGACTGGGTGGACTTCGGCTGGACGGCGAACACCCCTGCCGCGGTGGACGCGGCGCTGGCCAAGCGCCTGCCCGAGCTGGAGGACGTTAGATTCCGCGGCGGCATTTTGCTTAAGGAGCCCGAGATTTTCAAAATTGAGAACCCCGCCGCACACCTGAGCTGGAACAGCTGGCATATGGGAGGAATAGAGCGCAGGGCCATCGCCGCGGGCTTCTCCTTCTACGCGCCGATACGCTATTCCGAGCTGCCCCGCTACTACCGCGAGAGCGCGGACGAGATAAACGTCGCCGTATTTCAGGTCTCCCCTATGGACGCTCACGGCTTCTTCAACTTCGGGCCGAGCGCCAGCCATTTGAGCGAGGTCTGCGACAGGGCCAAGCTGCTTATAGTTGAGGTCAACGAGAATATGCCCCGCTGCCTGGGCGGCAGCAGGGAGGGCGCGCATATATCAAAGGTAGATTATATAGTCGAGGGCGGCAATCCCCCGCTCGGCGAGCTCGCGGGCGGCGGCGAGCCCTCGGAGGTGGACGCTGCGGTGGCGCGGCAGATAGTCGCCCAGATACCCGACGGCGCCTGCCTGCAATTGGGCATAGGCGGAATGCCGAACGCAGTGGGCAAGCTCATAGCCGCGAGCGATCTTAAAGACCTCGGCGTTCATACTGAAATGTATGTAGACGCCTTTGTGGACATAGCGGCCGAGGGCAAGATAACGGGACGCCGCAAGAATATAGATTACGGCCGCCAAGTCTACGCCTTCGCCGCGGGCACCAAAAAGCTCTACGACTACCTTAACGACAATCCCGAGTGCATGTCCGCCTCGGTCGAATACACTAACGACATACGCAGCATCTCCGCGCTGGACAACTTCATCTCGATAAACAACGCAGTGGATATAGACCTCTTCGGCCAGGTGAACGCCGAGAGCGCGGGAACGCGCAACATCTCCGGCGCGGGCGGCCAGCTCGACTTCGTTCTGGGGGCCTATCTCTCAAAGGGCGGCAAGAGCTTCATCTGCCTGAGCTCCACCTTTATGAATAAAAAGACCGGCCAGCTCGAGAGCCGCATAAGGCCGACTTTAAGCGAGGGCAGCATAGTTACGGACACGCGCGCCAACGTCCACTATATAGTTACCGAGCACGGCTGCGTTAACCTCAAGGGTCTCACCTCCTGGCAGAAGGCCGAGGCACTGATAAGCGTGGCCCACCCCGACTTCCGCGAGAGCCTCATAGCCGAGGCCGAGAAGATGCACATCTGGAAGCGCAGCAGCAAGCGCTGAGCCGGTTCATAGCCAAGCTTAACTCTTGAGCTGGTAAATGGGCAAGGGCATAGCCGAAGCGCGGCGACGGCTTTTTGCGTGAAGGCGGAGCAGCGAAGCTAAGTACGAGACGCCGTGGCTCAATTTTAGTAAATAGATGCCGTTGCTTTCGCCCGCCCTTGCCCTTAAACATGACCATGCGGAGCATAAACGCAAAAAGGTGTTAGTGCAGCTCAGGCGTCGCGAGCGCGTTTACAAGCGAGCAGGCGAAGCGCGGCAACGGCTTTTTGCGGGGAGGCGGAGCAGCAAAGCAAGTGCGAGACGCCGCAAATCAAAATATAAAAGCGGCGTCGCAAGCGAGTACAGCTTGCGACGCCGTGGTGCCGGTGGTCGGACTCGAACCGACACGGATATAATCCACCGCATTTTGAGTGCGGCACGTCTGCCAATTCCATCACACCGGCCTATTCTTCTGTGTCCGCCGACCTTAAAGCGCGGCGGTACGAAGTGTATTATAATGGAAGCGAGTCCGCTTTGCAAGCGCGAAGCGCGAGGGGAGTGCCCCTATCGCACG
>JAUNBN010000149.1:2807-4075 GCA_030527085.1 Oscillospiraceae bacterium | reverse complement strand
ATTGACCGAGCTCTATTCCCTGATACAGCTCTCGCTTTTCAACACCACCTCCAACCCCCGCGTCGTAGTAGGCCAAGAGGGCTGGCTTTTCTACAACAACTATGACGCCGACGACAACCCCGTAAGCGACCTTCTCGGCCAAAACGAGTTCACCGAAGAAGATATACAGAAGATTCGCGAAAACATAAGCGCAGCGCAAGACGCCTGCCCTGAAGCGCAGTTTATCCTTTTGATAGTTCCGAATAAAGAGAATATATATAAAGAAAAACTGCCTGTCTACCTGCTTGAGGAGGCAGTTGAAAAAACAAGAGTGGATTTGCTCTGCGAGCGGCTGTGCAGGGAGTTTGACTGTCTGGTTTACCCAAAAGCGGCGCTCGAGGAGGCTTCCTTGAGCTGGCAGACCTATTATAAATACGACACCCACTGGAACCTTTTAGGCGGCTATATCGGTTTCAGGGAGGCTTGCGCCGCGGCGGACGCCGAGCTGCCCGCTTTAGAGTTACTGGAAGTGAGTTTTACCGATGACGAATACCCGAAAGACCTCGCCGCGCTCGCCGGGATTCAAAATCGCGTTTCAGACGACAGCGAGATAAGCATTAAAGGCTTCAACGCGGACGTGGAGGTCTCTTGCGAGGATTTGGGCGGAGGCGTGAGCCTTTTCAGATCAAACGCTGCGGACGAGCGCAGCGTGCTCTTTGTACACGACTCCTTTTACAAGAGCATGGAGCCCTGGATGCCGCTGGTGTTCTCCGAGGTAATCTCAGTGGACAGAGATTACTACGATCTCTACGGCTGCCACAGCCTAATAGACGAGTATTCTCCGGATATAATCCTGATGGAGGTGGCTGAGCGCGGAGCCATTCTGCTGCTGCACGAGGATATGCCGTATTAAAGCTTTCCGGTATATCCGTCAATCTTACTTTCTTTTTTGGAGTGTCCCGTAGCGTGATTTTTTCGCCGTATTCATCCTGCCTTCCGGCGGGGTGAATACGGCATTTTTTACGCGTACAAGTCACTTCCTTCCCAATTCAGTCTATCCCTGTACAAGCTTTTGGTCCACTCCCGTTTTGCGCCCTAGTCCGCTTCAAGCACGGCAAAGCTGTTTATTACAAGTCCCCCGTTTTCACAGCTTAGGGCAAGAGACTCAAGCTCCTGTCTCACCCACTCGCCCATAGAGCTTATTCTCACAAGGTAGTCGTTCTCCCCCTCGAGCACCGTAAAGCTCACAAAGCTGCCCTCTTCCCCGAAGCTTAGGGTGAGTTCTTCCT
>JAUNBN010000149.1:0-2797 GCA_030527085.1 Oscillospiraceae bacterium | reverse complement strand
TAATTGCCCTCTTCCTTGTTCATCGCCGAAGGCAGGCCTATTTGCGTTTTATCCGTTCCGAGGCTTATGTCCCGGGCGCTGTAAAGCGCGTCCTGCGAGAGTATCTCACCCGCGTATTCGTCGTAATTCGCCCAAATGTAGGGCAGCTTAAGCAGGCCCGCGAACTGATAGCAGCTCTCGCGCGGCACAGCGCGGCTGTCCGCGAGCAGCTCCTGCTTTAGAGAACTGTTCTTCGCCGTCCAGAGCCAACAGCCGTCCACCTCGCAGCAGGGTTCGTAGTTTTCATATATAAACTCGGCAACACGGAAGGCCGCTATGCAGCTCGGTATACCGTCCATCGCGCTCAGCTCGTAATCCTCGGCGCTGAAAAGCACAAGCGGCAGCTCGCCCTTTTCGTACTTCTCGCCCAGCTCCTTAACGTAGACTACCTGCGCCTGCTCGGAATAGGCCGCGTGGATAACATGGTGGTAGGCCGCGTAGGGCTTGTCTGAGAGGACGTACAGGAGATAGTCGTCTATCACGCCCAGGAGCTCCTGCGGCAGTTCAGCTTCGTTTATTGTATAGCGGACTTCGTCCGCGCCGAAGCTCTTAAACGCGGCGCTCTCCAGCGCTTCGGCAAGCGGCGGATAGCCCACGTTTATTAACAGGCAGAAGCAGACGCAGAAGGCCGCGTTCAGAAGCTTTTTAATGTTGATTTTCAGCCCCTTGAAAGCGAAGGGCAGAACCAGGGCTATTAAGGGGTAGAAATAATAGTGCTCGTCGCTCTCGATAAGGGCGTGCCGGGCGAGACTTCTCGTAGCCGCAACGAGCGCTGCGGCGGCGAGAAAGATAAAAAACACGCGCTTGTTTCCGAGCCGCTTGTTTACTATCGAGACTATAATCAGCGCGAGGCAGACCGGCGGCATAAGGCCGTATACAAACAGCGCCAGCAGTCTGGGCGTTGTCGGCGCGAGAATTTGCGCGTAGCCAGCCGCGTTAAACTCAATGTTTCCCATCGCCAAAACCAGCCTTGCATTGTCCGCTATGCTGCGCCCCCGAAGCAGGCAGATAAGGCAGTATACGAGAGCCATCGCGCCCCAGGAGAGGGCGTAACCTCCCAGCAGCTTTAATAGGCGCTCCCTCTTTAAAGATATGAACAGCGTCGCCGCGAGAGTGGCAATTACCGCAATCTTACCCGCCGAGGGCATCCAGACGAAACAGAGAATGGATAGAAAAGAAATGAAGGCGTAGTCCCAAAGCCGCTGCCTTTCCTGAAGCCTAATAAGATAGACTGCGGGCAGCAGCGCGATAAGATAATAGCTGTTGCAAAGCTCCAGCATCGGAAGAAAGGCAAAGGCCGCCAGCAGCCAGCTTGCCGGGATAAGCCGCTTTAATACAAAATAGGCTATCAGCGCGTTCAAGACCGCGCTGAGGCAATTGTCCCATATCACGCCTTCAAAGGATGGAGCGGAATTGATGAGCGCATAGAGAATAGAGCCCAGGCGGACGTCCTGCCCCTGCATGAAATCCACATAGGGCAGCTTGCCGTAGCCGGAAAGCTGCTGCGCGCTCACAAGCTTGTTGCCGTCGTGCAGATAGTCTAAGCTCTCCCAGCCGAGCTCGAGGCTCCAGGCGGAATAGAGCGCAAGGCTTGCGATTATCACAGGAAATATCAGGTTTTCAAGGCGGTTCACAGCGCAGATTTCCGGCTTGCGCCCCTTAGCAAAGTACAAATAAACGGCGAGGGCGAAGATCAGTGCCGTAAGGCAGGCGCTGAGAGAATTGGTGTCTAAAATAGTATTCAGGCGCGCTGCAAGCGTGTATTGAAGCTCGTTTGCGATTATAAAAGACGCAGGCAAAAAATACAGCGGCGCAGAGGCCTTAAGCAGTCTGTCTCCGTCCAGCCCGAAAGCAAATCCCGCCTCAATTAAGGCGAAAGCAATAATATAGCTAAGAACCCCCGGCGGGCTGATAATATCAAGACTTCCGCTCGCGAAGCGGCAGACCGCGAAGGCAAAAACGACGGGCAGCAGCAGCGCGCTGTAAAGGCAGGAGCTTTTAAGCCCTTTCCTGTGTTTGAGGGGAAAGAGCCGCAGCAGAGAATGCGCGCCCAGCGCTGCCACCAGCACAAGCAGGAGCTTGAGTGAAAAAGCAAAGGGAAAGGGCGCTTCGCAGAGTAATTCGTAAAAGCCGTAGGCCAAAAGGCCGCCCAACACAAACGAGAGCTCGCAGCAGAGTGCCTTTTCTCCCTCAAAATCGGCACTCTTATCTATAGAGGTCCTGTATTTCTTGAACAATATCAAAAAGAGCATAAGCGCGGCGGCAGCTGCCAGCGCGACTAAAAGAGCCCCGAAGAAGATGCCCTTGCGTAGCGAGGGATCTGCGCCGCTTATTACTCCTATCCCTATTTCCCGCCCTTTAAACGAACTGATAGAGATGTCCGCGTACATAACTACCGCCGCGCCGCCGAGCATCGCGGCCGCAGCGGCAGGTATGCACATCCAGACCTCGAAAAAATTCAAATATGCGCTTAAGCCGTTCTTTATCCTCTCAGTCAAAAGCTCACTCTCCCGCCCATGCTGCCATTGAATTTCGAGCTGTCTGTATTTTACCATAAACGCAGGCAAAGAAAAATATTAAAGCAGGACCAGAATCGGGTTCGATGTATAAACCCCCGCCGAAGGCAGGGGTTTATATCCAAAATAGTCCGCGCAATTAAGTGCAATCGGAGCGTTCCAGAAAATGCTCCGTCATGCTGATGAACGGGCTGCAGATGTGTTCAAGGCTGTTTTTCCCGGCGCGCAGGCAGATAAAGTGT
>JAUNBN010000148.1 GCA_030527085.1 Oscillospiraceae bacterium | reverse complement strand
GCCTTCTCCGCCGGACTCACGGTCGTCGATACGGCTACGGCCGAGATGTGCGGGCAGGTAATCTATCCCGCCGCCGTGATGAATGTCTCGAAGAACCCCGAGGCGGCGCAGGCCTTTTTGGACTATCTCACCAGCGATGCGGCCGACGCCGTTTTCGAGGAGGTGGGCTTCACCCCCGTGGCCTGATTCAGCTTCAAAAAAACCGATGGGCGGGCGCTTTATTTGGGAGTCCTCCAAACGCGGGTATTTGAGACTGTATTCCCCCGCCTCCGGCGGGGGAATACAGTAAAAAGCGCGCACCAGGGGCACTCCGCTTTATTTCGCCCGCCCATTTTATAATAAGGGGGTTAGGCTTTGGATCTCTTCCCGCTTTGGAATTCCCTGCGCATCGCGGGCATAAGCACGGTTATCATATTCTTTGTTGGCATCTTCGCCGCCTATTATATCGCCCGCGCGCCCAGAGCGCTCAAGGGCGTTTTGGACGTGGTGCTCACCCTGCCGCTCGTCCTGCCGCCGACGGTGGTAGGCTACCTGCTGCTGCGGGTGCTGGGGCCGAGAAGGCTCATAGGCGAATGGGTACTCTCCGCCTTCGGCCTGAGGCTAACCATGACCTGGTGGTCGGCCATCTTCGCAACGGTGGTAGTAATCTTCCCGCTCATGTACCGTACGGCGCGCGGGGCCTTTGAGTCCTTCGACGAAACGCTGGCCTATTCGGGAAAGTCGATAGGCCTTTCAAACACCTATATCTTCTGGCGCATAAGAATGCCCTACTGCCGCCAGGGCATACTCGCGGGTACCGTCCTCGCCTTCGCGCGGGCTTTAGGCGAATACGGAGCCACGAGCATGATAGCGGGCTACACGCCCGGCCGCACCGCCACTATTTCAACTACGGTCTACCAGCTCTGGCGCACCAACGACGACGCGCTCGCCTTTAAGTGGGTGCTGGTCAATATGGCCATCTCCTTCGTCGTGTTGCTCGCCGTAAACATGCTTGAGAAGAGCTCGCGCCAAAAGCCCAAGCCGAAGGGAGGAGCCTGATTTGTCGATTTCGGTGGACATTGAAAAGAATCTCGGCTCCTTTCAGCTAAAGGCGAGCTTCTCGGGCGGCGACGAGGTCATAGCTCTTTTGGGGGCCTCGGGCTGCGGCAAGAGCATGACGCTCAAGTGCATAGCCGGAATAGAGAGGCCGGACAGGGGCCGTATAGTAGTGGACGGGCGCACCCTCTTCGACTCCGAGAAAAAGATAAACCTGAGCGCGCAGCAGCGGCACACGGGGCTGCTCTTTCAAAACTACGCGCTCTTTCCGAATATGACGGTGCTGCAGAACATAAGCGCGGGCGCGAAGCGCGAGAAGGACGCCGCCAAAAGAGAGCGCCTCACCTCCGAGATAATAGAGGGCTTCGGCCTGAGCGAGCTTGTAAAGCGCTATCCACACCAGCTCTCGGGCGGCCAGCAGCAGCGCGTGGCGCTGGCGCGCATTCTCGTCTCCGACCCCGACGTGCTGCTTTTGGACGAGCCCTTTTCCGCGCTGGACAGCCACCTGCGCTTTCGTCTGGAGCAGGAGGTGCGCGAGATAATAGCCCGCTTCGGCAAAACCGTCGTGCTTGTCTCCCATGACCGCGACGAGGTCTTCCGCCTCTGCGACAGGATAGCCGTTATGCACGACGGCGCGATAGAGACCTGCGGCGCGAGGGACGAGGTCTTCGCGAGGCCCGGAACGGTCAACGCGGCGATTATAACTGGCTGCAAGAACATCTCCCGCATAGAGCGCATTTCGGAGAAGCGAGTGCGCGCGCTCGACTGGGATATGGAGCTCGAAACGCAGGGGGGAAACGAGGCGGCTCGCTACATAGGCATACGAATGCACGACCTCCAGCCCGAAGCGGGCGCGAACAGCTTTCGCTGCGAGGTAGTTAAAGAGATAGAAAACCCCTTTTCCTACACCCTGATGCTGAGGCCCGAGGGCCGCTCCGCCGCGCAGTCCGTGGGCTGGGAGACGGACAAGGAGACCTGGCGGCGGCGGCGCGCCGGGTATATAACCGTAAATTTGCCCGCCGAGAGTCTGGTGCTGCTCGCTTCCGGCGAGGCGGGCGAGCCTGAAAGGATAATATAATGAAAAAAATCGACGTACACGAGGCGGTGGGTCTGCCGCTCTGCCACGACATAACCGCCATGCGCGACGGCTTCAAGGGCGCTGCCTTCAAGCGGGGTCATATTATCGCAGAAGAGGATATAGAAAAGCTGCTCGACCTCGGCAAGCGGACGGTCTTTGTCTGGGAGGAGGGCGCGGGCGAGATACACGAGGAGGACGCGGCGCGCCGCCTGGCCGCCCTGGCTCCCGCGGAGGGCGCGAGCTATACCGAGCCCTCGGAGGGCAAGGTGCTGCTCCTAGCCGAGCGGCGCGGCATGTTCCGAGTGGATGCGAAACTGCTGGCCGAGATAAACTCGATAGGCGACATAACCATCGCGACCCTGCCCGACCACTACCCGGTTAAGGAGGGCGCGCGCCTTGCCTCAATGCGCATAGTTCCCCTCGTTACCAAAGAGGCGCAGATAGAGGAGGCCGAGCGTCTCTGCGCGGGCAAAAAGCTCCTTGAGCTTCTGCCCTACCAAAGCAGAAAGGTCGGAATCATAATAACAGGCTCCGAAATCTACTCGGGCCGCATAAAGGACAAATTCGAGCCGGCGCTGCGCGCGAAGCTCGAAAGCTACCCCTGCGAGATACTCGGCGCGAGCGTCTGCGACGACGACCTCGATATGATTTGCGGGGCCGCGAGGGACTACTTAAAGCGCGGGGCGGATTTCCTCGTCTTCACCGGCGGCATGTCCGTGGACCCGGACGACCTCACCCCCACGGCAGTCCGCTGCCTGGGCGCGGAGATAATAAGCCACGGCGTTCCCTCCCAGCCGGGCAACATGACGCTCGTGGCCTACCTCGACGAGACTGCGATACTCGGCGTTCCCGGCGCGGCCATAAGCCTGCCCACCACTATACTCGACGTGCTGCTGCCGCAGATTTTCACGGGTGAGCGGCTGACGAAGGCCGACCTCGTGCGTCTCGGCGAGGGCGGCCTCTGCCAGCTCTGCGAGAGCTGCCATTTCCCAAACTGCACTTTCGGGAGATACTGATATGCTCGACAGCTTCGGCCGCAAAATTAGCTACCTGAGGCTCTCTGTAACCGAGCTTTGCAATCTGCGCTGCCGCTATTGTATGCCCGAGGACGGCGTCTGCAAAAAGAGCCACGAGCTGATGCTCACCGAGGAGGAGACCCTGAGCGCCGTAGAGGCCGCCGTCTCGCTGGGCATAAGCAAGCTGCGCGTAACCGGCGGCGAGCCGCTCGTAAAGCCCAATATCCTCTCCCTCTGCCGGCGGGCGGCCGCCGTCGAGGGCTTAAAGGAGCTCTGCCTTACTACGAACGGCACGCTGCTGCCCTCTCTCGCGCGGCCTTTGAAGGGAGCGGGAGTGCGGCGCATAAACATAAGCCTCGACACGCTCGACAAGGACAAATACGCCTATATAACGCGCCAAGGCGAGCTCTCAAGGGCGCTCGAGGGGCTGAGGAGCGCGCTAGACGCTGGCTTTGAAAAGATAAAGATAAACACCGTGCTCATAGGCGGCTTCAACGACGACGAGATAGCCGCCCTGGCGCGGCTTACGCTCGAATACCCCCTTGACCTGCGCTTTATAGAGCTCATGCCTATGCGCGAGAACTCCGAATTCGGCGAGGCGGCCTTTATTCCCAATTCGAGAGTGCTCGCCGCGCTTCCCGCTCTCGAGGAGCAGCCGAGGGACGGCGGCGTTGCGCGCCTCTACCGCCTGCCCGGAGCGCTCGGCTGTGTGGGGCTCATTCACCCCATCAGCGCGCATTTCTGCGCCGAGTGCAACCGAATAAGGCTTACGGCGGACGGCTACATAAAGCCCTGCCTGCACTCCACCGCGGAATACCCAATAAAGGGTCTCGACTTCGCGGGCATGAAGGCCCGGTTCGAGCGAGCCATTCTCGCCAAGCCCGAGTGGCACGGGGAGCTCTCCGCCGCGAGCGCCAGCCGCGCGGGGCGGGAGATGAACCAGATAGGCGGGTGAG
>JAUNBN010000147.1 GCA_030527085.1 Oscillospiraceae bacterium | reverse complement strand
TGCTGGGCGTGTGGCAGGAGATCATCGAAAGCGTGGGCGTGGTGAGCGCGCCGTGGGGCCCGCGGGTGGGGCGCGGGGCGCGGGGGGGGCGGCCGCGCGCGCCCCCCACCTCCGTGTCGCCGGAGCTTAAAATATCGCCCAGAAGCGCGCCGCTTCTCAAATCAAAGACCGTCCCGGCCACGGGGCGCAGCTCGCCTGTGGGCAGGCAGTCCGCGTCCGAGACAAGGTAGCTCTCGGCTGAGACCTCGGCCAAGTGCCCGCCGATATCTTGTGAAAAGTCGCCGCTCAGATTGAAATAGCTGTGATTTGTGAGATTTATAGGCGTGGGTCGGTCGGTTTCGGCGGTGTATTCAATAGCGAGCTCGCCTTCTGTGCTTAAAGAATAGCAAACAGAGACGGCGAGCGTCCCGGGGTAGCCCTCCTCGCCGTCCTCGCTTACATAATCCATTATTACGCTCTCCCCTCTTGCAGCGCCGCGCCAGAGCCTTTTGTCGAAGCCCTTGATCCCGCCGTGAAGGTGGTTGGGGCCGTTGTTTACGGCGAGGCGATACTCTCGGCCGTCCAGCTCAAAGCGTCCTCCCGCTATGCGGTTGGCGAATCGCCCGCAGACCGCGCCCATATTGCCGCAGGGCTCCAGGTAGCTCTTAAAATCATCGTAGCCCAGAGCTATATCGAGCCGCCGCCCGTTTTTAATATGAGAGAAGCTCAAAACGCGGCAGCCGTATTCGCAGAACTCCGCCTCGTAATCTCCCGCGCGAAGTGTGTATTTAAAGACCTCTTTTCCGTCCAGCTCGCCATAAAGCTCCCTTGCTGCCATGCTGTCCCTCCGGATGTTTTTCTTAATTACATATTATATCACAGACAGGCCTGTATACAAAAAGAGCGAGTTGTCTCGGCTGCAAGGCAAGGAGTAAGCCGCCCGCGCAAGAAACCCGCGCATTCGGGGAAGCTCCCCTGCAGGCAGGGAGTGGACTAAAAGCGGGTGTGCTGCTGTCTTTCCCCCGCCTTTGGCGGGGGGAATACAGCGAAAAACCAATGCGGCGGGACACTCCCCCCTGCAGGCAGCGCTTGCCATATCCGTTTATTTGAGTTATAATTATTTTCACTTTCGCAAAGCAATAGGAGCTGTTTAACATGGCTGAAAAGACAGTTAAGATACAGGGAGTTTTCAAGAAGCTTGAGGAGCGGGCTTCCGCCTTTGAGGGTATACCCGGCGAGGTAATCGCCGCTATTTCCGCCGCCGTGGCCTGCATGGAGGGCGGGGCATACCGAGTCAGCTCCGTCGCGCCCCGTCGCGCTGTTTTAGGCGGCGCGGGCGATTTGCGCTCGGCCTGGAGCGCCGCCGGGCTGGTTGAGAACACCCGCCCCTTTGTTCACGGTTGAGCCTTTCGCCCAAGCGGCACCATCCGCTTGCAGAATAACAAACAAAAGCGGCCTGCGCGGTTTTCCCCGCCGCAGGCCGCCCAAACCCCCGCCCATCGCTTAAAGGGCGGGGGTTTGGCTATGCTGTTTTGTTCTGCCTCAGATATTCGCCTGCTCAGTCGTAGACCGATTCCTCGTCGTAGCCTGTCACGCTGCCGGACAGCGCGTCTATCTCCACTTCGTATTCGCGCGTTCCGCTTATAAACTCTATTTTGTATTCCGCGCGGCCGTCGTCATATTCGAGCGAGGTCTCTTTGTAGGTCACGGCGCTCGCGCTCACTCCCGCGCGGCCGAGCGCGATTTCCTTGGCTTCATCGAGACTTATATAGCTCTCCGTGGAGGAAGTCGCTGCGGCGGAGGAGCTTTGAGCGGCGTAGCTCTCGATATCGTAGTCGAAGGAGACTACCTCGCCGCTGACAGCATCTATCTCGTAGTCGTATTCCGCTCCGCCGCTGTAGAACTCGACGTCGTAGACTGTGCGGCCGTCGTCCGTGTCGAGCTTAACTTGAATATAAACAAGGTCGGCCTCGGCCACGCCCGCGTGGGTCAGGGCGGCGCTCTTGGCCTGCTCCTCGCCGATATAGCTTCCGCTGTCAGAGACCGTGCCCGAGGAAGCCGCCGAAGACTCGTAGTTTTCAATATCGTAGTCGAAGGAAACTACCTCGCCGCTCGCCGCGTCTATCTCGTAGTCGTACTCCGCGCCGCCGCTGTAGAACTCGACGTCGTAGACTGTGCGGCCGTCGTCCGTGTCGAGCTTAACCTGCATATAGAGCAAATCGGCTTCGGCCACGCCCGCGTGCTCGAGGGCTATAGCCTTAGCCTCAAGCTCGCCTATCTGCGCGGCGGCGGAGCCTGCGTCTGCGGCGGAAGTTGAGGCGGCGGTGTCTTCTAAGGAAGCGCCGCCCGCGGCAGTGCCCAGAGTGCCGCAGCCAGCGAGGGAAAGAACAAAAATGAGGCAGAGAACTGCCGGTATCAGCTTTTTCATACGTTTCTCCTTGAATTTATGCTTTAGCCTTTGAAATGGCTTACAAGCGCAGTATAGCAGGGGAAGATTAAAGCAAAATTAGAGCTGCAAAAAAGTTTACACGAGCGCCCCGCCTTGAGAGACGGGGCGCCCGGCATTTCTTTATTCTGCAAAACTGTACTCGTCCACGTCAAAGAGCCCGGTGTCCAGCAGCCTGAGGGAGGGTATGACAGGCAGAGCCAGAAAGGAGAGCGTCATCAGCGGGTCCACGCCCTCTTTCACGCCCAGCGTCCGTGCGGCCTCTACGAGCCTTCGCGTGCTGAGGCTCACCTCGCGCTCGTCTCTTGAGGTCATGAGTCCCGCAATGGGCAGCGGCAGCTCAGCCAATATCTCGCCGCCGGCGGCCACTACATAGCCGCCCTCTATCTCTTTTAAGCGCCTTATGGCCAGCAGCAGGTCAGAGTCGGAAACGCCGGCCGCCACAATATTGTGAGAGTCGTGGGAGAAGGAGGAGGCTATGGCGCCGCGCTCGAGGCCGTAGCCCTCCAGCGCGCAGGCAGAGACATTGCCGTTTCTGCCGTGGCGCTCGGCCACCACCAGCTTGTTGTAGCGGCTGTCCGGCTTAAAGAGGCCCTTTTCCGAGGGCAGCGCGGCTCTTATATGTTCGGTAAGCAGAGTGCCCGGCACTATCTTAATTACATGCGCCTCTCCCTCGCAGGGTACGGCAAGACTTTCGGCCTTGAGCTCTTTAATAACAACGCTTTGCCCCAGCGCGGCGGGTACCTCGCTCTCCTTAAAGGTCTCAAAGTAGCCGGGAGTTACGGGAACGCCGTCCTTAAGAACGAGCTCGGGCTGTATGTTGAAGAGGTCGTCTGCAATAATTATGTCCGCGCGCATTCCGGCGCTCACCGCGCCGCAGTCCTTGAGGCCGTAAAGCCGCGCAGTGTTTATTGTGGCGCACCTTATCGCGTCAACGGGGCTCATCCCGAGGGCTATGCCCATATTGACGCAGTTGTTGATATGCCCCCTTTGCGCGATATCGTCAACATGGATATCGTCCGTGCAGAAGGAGCAGAAGTCGAAGGGTAGGTTGTTTTCGAGCATCCCTTTAACTATGGACTCCAGGTTCCTGGAGGCGCTCCCCTCCCTTATATGCAGATGAAAGCCGGCGCGCAGTCTTATCAGTGCGTCCTCAAAGCTCGAGCACTCGTGGTCGCTCACCATGCCGCAAAGCCGGTAGCATTCTGTATCCCGGCGGCTGATGCCCGGCGCGTGGCCGTCCATGGGCTTTTGGGAGAAGAGCTCTATCAGGTCCAAGAGGGACGGCTTGCCCGCGAGCACCTCGTTATAGCTCATCACCTCGCCCAAGCCCAGCACGCGCGGGTCTTTGGCGTAACGGAAAAGGGTGCTGTAATCGAGCTCGCCTGCACCGTTTGTATCAAAGGGAGTGGCGGGCACGCAGGAGGGCAGCATTATATGTATATTCATCGGCGCGCGCTCGCAGGTGTTGAGCATATAGCCCATTCCGAGCGCGCCGCTCACATTCACTATTTCATGGGGGTCGGCGATAAGCGTGGTGGTGCCCAGGGGCAGCAGGAAGCGGGAGAGGGAGAGCGGTGTCAGAAGCGTGGATTCTATATGAATATGGCCGTCTATAAAGCCCGGGATAATGTATTTGCCGGAGCATTCGATTTCGAGGCTCCCCTCGTAATCGCCTACCCCTACGATGCGGCCGCCGTTTATCGCAACGTCCGCCTCCA
>JAUNBN010000146.1:1511-4150 GCA_030527085.1 Oscillospiraceae bacterium | reverse complement strand
TCTTGCCCAGAACGGCGGCCAGGACGCTCTTGCCGCGGTTGTTCAAATAGACCTTATCGCCCGCTTTGTAGCTTTTTCCCGCTTCATAGGGCTTGAAGCCCTTGGCCTCAAGCAGCCCGCAGGCGAGCTTTGTAACCTCCCTGTCGGTTTTGGAGGCGTTTTATATGTCTATGTACTCTTCGCAGAACTTATAGGCCGCCTCCTTGTTTTTCTCGGCAAAGCTCTTAAAGGCGTTCTGTCTTTTCTGAAGCAGTATTTCCTCCAGAACCTGGCCCTCGGTCTTTTTTTCTTCGCTCATGTTCATAACCTTTCTGTTGTTTATTCGCCGAACCATTCGTCCAGCTTTGCTTTAAGTCCGTCGAGCTTGATATTGAAATCCTCAAGACTCGAGTCGTTATCAATAATCATGTCGCAGAGCGGCTCGACCTCAACTTCGGTGGTCTGCGCTGCGAGGCGAGCTTCGGCCTGCTCGCGGCTGAGACCGTCTCGGTTCATTATGCGCTCCACAGCCGCCGAGTGGGGCGCCCTTATCATAACAGCCTTATCGCAAATAGCGTAAAAGCCGCTTTCTATCAGCGCCGCCGCCTCGACCAGGCAATAGGCTTCCCCTGCCTCTTTTAGCTCCTCAAAGCGCTCGGTAAGCCGCTCGATTATGGCGGGGTGCGTAATGGAGTTCAGCTTACTTTGAAGCTTTGGGTCTGAAAAGCAGAGATCGGCCAGCGCGCGGCGATTGAGGCTGCCGTCCTCAAAGAGAATACCTTCTCCGAAGGACCTAACGAGCTCATCGAGCGCCCTTTCGCCCGGTTTGACTACCTCGCGTGCTACCTTGTCTCCGTCCAGCACGGCGACGCCCTTGGCCTTTAAATAGTCGCCGGCATAGCTCTTGCCCGAACCCGAACGCCCCGTAAGGGCGGCCACATAAAACCTCTTCAAAGCTCTATTTCTCCCATACCCTCAAGGTCTATTATATTAAATCCCGCGGCTCTGAGCAGGCGATTGTAAACGCCCAGAGCCTCGCCGCTCATCTCGGGACAGCGGGTGTAAACCTTTTTAGCCCCTAGCTCGTCCAGTCTTCTTAATGCCGCAAAGAGTTCCCTTGCCTGAGAAGCGGCGTTTTCCTTCTTGCCGTAGCAAAGGCACTGTAAAGGTATCAAGCTTTCCTCCCCCTCGAAGCAGAGCGCCCAGACCTCAGCAGTTATAAACGGCCTAATGTAATCAATGAAAGCCTTAAGGCTCCCGCGCAAAAGTACAATCTCGGCCTCGGGCGAGTAGTGCTTATACTTCATACCCGGCGACTCGACTCTTTCCGAGGGCTGCGGCTCGCGCAGCACGGAGGCAGAAAGCTCCGCTTCCGGCAGTATTCTTCTTATCATTTCAAGGGAAACAATGCCCGGTCTTAAAATCAGGGGTATGTCGCTTGAAAGGGAGATGACTGTGCTCTCAACTCCTACCTCGCAGGGGCCGCCGTCGATTATAAGGGGTATTCTGCCCTCGAGGTCGTTGAGAACGTGCTTAGCGGTCGTGGGGCTGGGGCGGCCGGAGAGATTGGCCGAGGGCGCGGCGAGAGGTATTCCCGTCTCGCTTATTATGGCCAGCGCCGCCTTATGCGAGGGCATTCGCACCGCCACGGTGTCCAGCGAGCAGCTCACAGCCTCGCAGATATATTTCGAGCGCTTGAGAATTATTGTCAGCGGCCCGGGCCAGAAGGCCTCGGCCAGCCTTTGGGCTTTTTCGCTTACTCCCTCAACGCAGCGCTCCCACATTTCAAGGCTGCTCACATGGGATATAAGCGGATTGTCCTGAGGGCGGCCTTTTGCTTTAAAAACTGCCCTTACCGCCGCCTCGCAGTCGGCACGAGCCGCGAGTCCGTAGACGGTCTCGGTCGGAATGGCCGCCACGCCTCCCTCGCGCAGCAGCGCCGAAGCACGGCTTATTACGGCGGCGTCGCCCTCGTTGCCTCTCAGCTCTAAAAGCTCGGTTTTCATTCGCTGCCTGACGCTTTTAGCTTTTCGGCGCGGTCGGCCGTGGCAAGAGCGTCTATTATCTCATCGAGGTCGCCGTTGAGCACCGCCTCGAGTTTATAGAGGGTAAGCCCTATACGGTGGTCTGTCACGCGGCCTTGCGGAAAGTTGTAGGTTCTGATGCGCTCGCTGCGGTCGCCTGTTCCGACCATGCCCTTGCGCGCGGCGGCAATCTCGTCGGTCTGCGCGCGCTGCTTTTGCTCGAGCAGCCTCGAGCGCAGTATCTTAAGCGCCCTGTCCTTGTTCTTAAACTGGCTGCGCTCGTCCTGGCACTCAACGACCATGCCCGTCGGCAGATGGGTAACGCGAATAGCCGAGGAGGTCTTGTTGACGTGCTGGCCGCCCGCGCCGCTGGAGCGGAAGGTGTCTATCTGGAGGTCTTTGGCATCGAGCTCGAACTCGACCTCCTCCGCCTCGGGAAGCACTGCTACCGTAACCGTCGATGTGTGTATTCTCCCCTGAGTCTCCGTCTCCGGCACGCGCTGAACGCGGTGGACGCCGCTCTCGTATTTCAGGCGGCTGTAGGCCCCCTCGCCCGCTATCATAAAGCTAATTTCCTTAAAGCCGCCCAGCTCCGTCTCGTTGGATCCGAGTATTTCGGCCTTCCAGCGCCTGGCC
>JAUNBN010000146.1:0-1501 GCA_030527085.1 Oscillospiraceae bacterium | reverse complement strand
GAGGCGAAGAGCGCGGCCTCCTCGCCGCCCGCACCGCCGCGTATTTCAACTATTACGTTGCGCTCGTCGTTCTCGTCTCGCGGCAAGAGGAGGATTTTAAGCTCCTCCTCGAGCGTTTCGAGAGCGGCACGGCTCTCCTCATATTCGAGCTGGGCCATTTCCTTAAGCTCGCGGTCGGCCTGAGCGTCCTCAAGTATGCCCTCGGCCTCGACCAAATCGGCCTTGGCTTTTTTATACTCGCGAAACTTTTCAACCACGGGTGTGAGATTCTTATATTCGCGCATAAGGTCGCGGTAGAGCTTGTTATCTGAAACGACGGCGGCGTCGGATAGCCTCCCGCTTATCTCCTCGTAGCGCGCTTCAACCTCTAAAAGCTTTTCAAACATTCTCTTCCTCTGGCCGCTCTATTTTTTTGATGTTCTTTTCAACCTTGTTTCGCGGCAGCATCACCTCACGGCCGCAGCCGAGGCACTTTATCTTAAAATCCATACCCACGCGCAGCACGGCGAACTCCCGAGCGCCGCAGGGGTGTGGTTTTTTCATTATGAGCTTGTCCCCCGGCTGTACGTCCAAAGCGCAGGCCCTCCTTTAAAACAAAAAATATTATACCACAATGCTGTATAATTGAACAGGCTTACGCTCACAGGGAAGTGCTCCTTTTTGTGTGATTATTCCTTTTCCCCGTCGCTCTTGGGGATGTTTAATCGCCCAGCAGCGCAGCGAGCTCGCGGACGTTTGAAACGGGCAGCAGCTCGAGGGGCGCTTCGCCTCCAAGCTTGGAAAGCAGCGCTTTTGGAACAACGCAGCTCTTAAAGCCCAGATGCGCGGCCTCGTCCAGACGCTGCTTTGCAAAGCCGCAGGAGCGCACCTCGCCGCCGAGTCCCACCTCGCCGAAGGCGGCGAGATCCCCGGGAAGGGGCTTGTCCAGAATAGCGGAAACGAGGCCGAGCGCCACGGCGAGGTCGGCCGCGGGCTCGTCGAACTCGAGGCCGCCCACAACATTTACATATACGTCCAGATTTGAGAAGAAATAGCCCGCGCGCTTTTCCAGAACCGCTAAAATCAGATTGGCGCGGCTGTAATCAAAGCCGGAGGCCGTGCGGCGCGGCGTGCCAAAGCCCGTCTTGGCAACAAGAGTCTGCACCTCCGCGAGTACCGAGCGCGAGCCCTCCATAACGCAGGCAACGCAGCTCCCGGAGACATTAACGTCCCTGCCGTCCAGAAAGACCGCGCTGGGGTTCAAGACCTCCTTGAGGCCGCTCTCCTCCATCTCGAAGATGCCTATCTCGTTAGTTGAGCCGAAGCGGTTTTTAACCGCCCTCAGCAGCCTGAAGGAGAGATAGCGGTCGCCCTCAAAGAGCAGCACGGTATCCACAATGTGCTCCATAACCTTAGGCCCGGCTATGGCCCCGTCTTTGTTTACATGGCCCACTATAAAGAGCGGTATCTCCCTCTCCTTGGCCATTCTCGTGAGCCTTGAGGTACATTCCCTCACCTGGGT
>JAUNBN010000145.1 GCA_030527085.1 Oscillospiraceae bacterium | reverse complement strand
TTTACTGTCTTCCCCCCGCCGTAGGCGGGGGGAAGACAGCGTATTACACGCCCTTTAGCCACTCCCAAAAAATGAAATTGGCCTTGGGTGGGGCAAAATGTCAAGACGGCACTCATTATTGCCCGTGCTCATAAGCTGGACAAAGAGCCGGTCTCTGGAGTGTCCTGTTGCGTTGGTTTTTCGCTGTATTTTCCGCGCCTAAGGCGGGGAAAATACTGCACATTACACGCTCAAGGGACACTCCCCAATCTCTTTTAATAACAGCTTTGAGGTGACAAGTATGGATACAAATCCGACGGCGGGCGGCGAAAGCCAAAGCCCTGTCTATTTTGTGGTGGATATCTCCACCTGGCAGAGGAATATAAACTGGCAGGAGGTCAAGGCCGCGGGAGTGCAGCGCGTAGTTATAAGGCAGGGCTTCAGGGGCTATGGCGGCAGCGGCAGGATAGTTGAGGACAATATGGCCGACAGCCACTACAAGGGTGCGAGGAGCGCAGGCCTGCCTGTGGATATTTACTTCTTCTCGCAGTCGGTAAACGACGAGGAGGCGCTCGAGGAGGCCAATACCTGCATAAGCTGGGCGGCAAAGCGGCTTATTGACTGCATCTATATAGACATAGAAGCTGCCACGACAAACGGCACCGGACGCGCGGACTCCAACAGCAGGGCCGTCTGGACTTCAATAGCCGAGACCTTCTGCGCGGCCTGCGCCGAGGCGGGCTACTGGAGCGGAGTTTACGCCAACCTCTACTACTGGCGCAGCAGGCTGGACTATGAGGCCATAGGAGAAAAAGGCTATCTCAGGTGGCTGGCGCATTACACCGACGCGCCGCACCCCGAGTACGCGAAGGAGTACGATATGTGGCAGTACACCTCGCAGGGACGCGTGGACGGAATACCGGGAAATGTTGACCTCAATCGCCTCTACAAGACCATAGAGCCGCCGCCCATAAGAGCGCGGCAAGAAAAGGAAGAGGAGCTTGTCTGAACGGCAAAAGCGGCGTAAATACTGAGTATCCCCGCCTTCGGCCAATTAATTAAGCTCGAGCCGCGAAAAGGCTTTTCAAGCTGCATATCCCTGTGTTTCGGCTCGACTGCGCATACTTTTCAGGGTGTTCCCCCGTCGAAGGCGGGGGAACACCCTGAATTAATGATATTGAGTCTTCTCCGGGGGCTCCAGTGAATAATTGTGGGCTGCTCGGCTTTTTTGTGAAATATAGCTTTATAGGTCAGGCCGTCGGATTTTCGCAAACGCCTATAAAGAGTGGAACCCCCTCGGTCATAATGGCGAAGATGAAGGGCCTGTCGAGCAGCATTTCGGCGCGGCCGGCGGGCAGGCTGGAGGTTGCGAAATCTATCTGCGTATAGGCCGAGGCCTCAACGCCCATCTCGTCTACGGCGATATGCGTCTCCTGACGGATATCGCTTATAAAAGAGGCCGCGTCGCTTATGCCGCTGAAGTCGGCGCTCTCATCGAAGGCGGAGCTCACGCCGAGGGTCTTTAAGGTCTCCGCCAGCTCGAACTTGCTGTCAAAGCTGAATTTGGGCAGCTTCCATACCACCTCGCCGCTGCCGTATTCGCCGCCCTCGAGAAGCTCGCGCAGGCCCAGGTTCTCGATGAGCGCGTAGGGGCTCAGTCCCTCGTCGGGCAGAACGAACACCATTGTTCCGCGGTTTTTGAGGGCCAGCGAGGCGCGCGTATAGCCCTCGCCCGTGGCGTAGGAGCCCGAGGAGTCGGTGCGGTTCATGAAATCGCAGCTTATCGTGCTCGAGTCCGCGAGAGTGAAGCTGTCGGAGGCGGTGGCGCTCTCGCTGAAGCTTGAGAGCCACTGGTCGCAGAAGTAGACCGCGTTTATTATGCTCATCATCTGGTTGGGGTCGAGGCTTATCTCGGGCTCGAGAGTGCTCTTGGTGTTATCGGCTATCCAGCGGAACATGAGCGAGGCCGTGGCGCTCTCGGAAAAATCGACCTCGTAAAGCGAGGCGTAAAAACTCTCGGAGGCTCGGTTTAAAAATTCCTCTTTGAAGCTTATCTCCTCGCCGCCCACCTCGGAATCCAGCCAGAGTGAATTGGCTATTCTGAGGCTGCCCACCTCGTTGTCGGTATAAAGCCGCCTGAAGAGCCTGCCGCACTGCTCGCTTAAGTAGTCCGCGTCCGTAAGGCCCAGCAGAGAGAAGAGCTCCTCGGCGGTCTGCCCACCGGCTCCCGAGGCGGCGAGCGCCAACGCGTAGTAAAGCGAGAGCGGCGAGTAGTTTTTGTTTTCGCCGTTGTTCTTCAAAAGCTCCGCGGCGCTCTCATAGGCGAACTCGGCGAGGCCGGCCAAAAAGGTCTCGTCCACCTCGTTTTCCTGTCTTATGGCTATCAGCGCGTCCGTGTCGTCGTAGGCTATGCCTTCGGGATAAACCGCGTTCATAACTGCCTCGCCTCCTTCCCCGCCGCCGCAGCCGGACATGGCGGCGAGCAGCAGCGCGCATAATACTATAGAAATAACCTTTTTCATCTTCCATCCCTCCCTTTATATAAGGGTCGCTTTTTTGAGCCTCTTTGTTGCAGGGAGAGCGCCCCGGTTTCAGGCTTTTTCGCTGTTTGCCCGCTTTTGGGGAGTGCTACAAGAGCTTATTTATGCTCTGCTTTCCCCGCCGAAGGCGGGGAAAGCAGAGCGCAGATTTCCAAGCGAAAAGGACACTTCCCGCTTTGGATTGCCTTGCAAGGCCTATTATATCATTCAATGCAAGAGTATTGAGTATCATAGAGTGCCCCTGTCGCGCGCCTTTCGCAAATACCCGCTCACGGTTCCTTGTCGAACCTCAAGAATCTCAAGCCCCGCGCTTTTTTGTCCGCTCGCCCCTTTGCTTTGCCGCGCCTTTTGGGGGCTTGGCCTCCTTTTCCTGCCCGGCGAGGCTGGCCTTAAGCGCCTCCATAAGGTCTATCACCTCGCTTTGCTTCTCCTGCTTCGGACGCACTATCTCCTTGCCGTTTATCTTGCTTTGTATAAGCTCGCGCAGCCGCTCCTGATATTCGTCCCTGTAGGCGGCGGGCTCGAAGGGCCTGTCCATGGAGGTGACGAGGTTCAAGGCCATATCGAGCTCCTCCTCGCTCACCTCGGGTCGCGCGTAGGCTTTGGAGAGCTGCTTTACCTCGTCCTCAAAAAACATTGTCTGCGCGAGCAGCCCCTCGCCGAGCGGCATAAGGCAGAGCAGGCTGTCCGTGCTGCCCAGCACGGCCTGGGCTATAGCGGCGCGGCTCTTTTCGAGCATGGCGCGCCTCAAAAGCTCAAAGGCCTTCTCGCCGCCCTTCTGCGGGGCGAGGTGGTAGGCCTTGTTGTAGTAGAGCGGCTTTATGGATTTGAGCTCGGTAAAGTGGAGTATGCGTATCGTCTTGTCCTTTTCGGTCTTAATCTTTTCAAAATCCGCGTCTGTCACGACGACGTATTCCCCGTCGCCGTACTCGAAGCCCTTTACTATCTCCTTATTCGAGACCTCCTTGCCGCAGCCTGAGCAGACCATTTTGTAGCGCACGCGGCTCAAATCCTCGCGGCAGAGCTTATTGAAGCGAACGTCGCTGTCCTGCGTTGCGGTGTAGAGCTCGACGGGTATGTGAACCAGGCCGAAACTTATGGCCGATTTGTGGGCGACTGGCATAATAAAGCCCCCTTTTTTACTTTAAGCTTTGCAAAAGAGAGGGATTTTATGCGTCCTTTTACCGAGAAGGGCGGGAACAAAGGCTTGCGGGGAATGCCCAGTAATGCCATTTAGCCGGGGTATCTCAGCTCAAAGAACCGCCGCTCGCGCGGGTTTCTGCAGTCTTTCAGAAGCTTTCAGGCCGCTTTTGATTTGCGTGTCAGCTCAAAAATAAAAAGACCCTCGTCCTCGCGGCGGCGGGTCTTTTTTCGGTTGTAGAGCTTCGCGTTCGCGGTCTTCCTGCTCAGGGGATTGAGCGCTCCCCAGCCGCGCCGCCGCTTGAGGTCAAGCTCGCGCCGCGTCTTTTTGGAGAGCTTTTCGTAGGGGGTAAACTTCTCCATTTCGATTCTCCTTCTGCTTTGAGAGTTGACGGCTTTTCAAAGCCGCGCTTCAAACAAAAACCCCGGCCCTTGGGCCTCGGGGTAATTTGCTGCGAGCAAATCTGTAAGCCGAGTTCTGTCTTGAGCGACAATCTATCTT
>JAUNBN010000144.1 GCA_030527085.1 Oscillospiraceae bacterium | reverse complement strand
CGTGCGCTTGCAAAGCGCACGCAATTTCACTATTATGTTAGGCAAGAGGCTCCAGAGGAGCAAAACAAGCGCGAACGGGCGCTTAAATAAAAGAAAAATGGGGAAACGCTATGTCTGAATACCTGCTCGAAATGAGGGGTGTGAGCAAGGCCTTTCCGGGCGTCAAGGCGCTGGACAACGTAGAGCTGCGGCTTCGTCCGGGAACGGTTCACGCGCTCATGGGCGAAAACGGAGCGGGAAAATCCACTCTGATGAAATGCCTCTTCCGCGTCTACACGATGGACGAGGGCGAGGTAATATTCGAGGGCAAGCCCACAAAAATACAGAACCCCTACGACGCGCTCCAGAAGGGTATAGCGATGGTTCATCAGGAGCTGCAGCCCATACCCGACCGCTCCATCGCGGAAAACATCTACTGCGGCCGCTACCCCGAAAAAAAGGCCCTCGGCTTTATCACTACGGTAGACCATAAAAAGATGTACGAGGACACCGAGGAGCTGCTGAAGCGTCTGGGTCTGAATTTCGACCCCCGCGCCAAGCTGGGCACGCTTTCCGTTTCGCAGATGCAGCTCGTCGAGATTGCCAAGGCGGTCTCGGCAAACGCAAAAATCGTAATCATGGACGAGCCCACCTCCTCGCTCACGGAAAACGAGGTGGAGACTCTCTTCTCAATAATCGAAAAGCTCAAAAGTCAGGGCTGCTCCATCATCTACATCAGCCACAAGATGGAGGAGATATTAAGAATATCCGACGAGGTCACGATAATGCGCGACGGGCGCTATATCGGAACCTGGCCCTCCGAGGGGCTTACGAACGACTTCATAATAACCAAAATGGTCGGCCGCGAGCTCAAGAACCTCTATCCGCCCAAGGCCAACACCCCCGGCGAGACCGTGCTCGAGGTCAAAAACTACACCTCCATTCACGACAAATCCTTTAAGGATGCGGGCTTCACCCTGCGCCGCGGCGAGATTCTGGGCGTTGCGGGGCTCGTCGGCGCGCAGCGCACCGAGTTCATGGAGGGCATCTTCGGCCTTCGCCACAAGGTCTCGGGAACGATAAGCTATCAGGGCAAACAGCTCAATATCTCCCGCCCCGCCGACGCCATCTCCAGCGGCCTTGCGCTGCTTACGGAGGACAGGCGCGGCAGCGGCATAATAGGCAGCATGTCCGTAGCGGACAATGTTTCGATAGCCTCGCTCACAAAATACCTCCACGGCGGCATAATGCTCGACGACAAGGCGATACAGCAGCTCGTTGATGAGAACATCGCCAAGCTGAGCATAAAGACCCCCAGCAGCAGAACGCTGGTGCAGTCGCTCTCCGGAGGCAACCAGCAGAAGGTTATCATAAGCCGCTGGCTGGCCAACGACCCGGACGTCTTTATAATGGACGAGCCGACGAGGGGCATAGACGTAGGCGCGAAGTACGAGATATACTGCATAATTTCCGACCTCGCAAAGCAGGGCAAGAGCATTATAATGATAAGCTCCGAGATGGGCGAGCTCATCGGCATGGCCGACCGCATCATGGTAATGTGCGACGGCCGAGTTACGGGCTTTGTTGAGGGCGAGGACATGACGCAGGAAAAAATAATGGAGCTGGCCACAAGCTTTGCTTCCTGATTTCGGAGGGTATAATGACAAAGATAGATTCTAAAAGGGTAAAGGACTTCCTTATAAACAACGCGGTCGTTATCCTGATGATACTGGCGGCGCTGATGGTCGGTATTATGCGGCCCAACTTCTTCTCCGCGGGCAACGCGAGAAACCTCATTTCCAACACCGCCGCGCGCTTCATAATAGCGCTGGGCGTTTCCGGCTGCCTCATCTCCAAGGGCACCGACCTTTCGGCGGGGCGGCAGGTGGGCCTTGCGGCCTGCCTCGCGGCCACCTTTTTGCAGCGCGGCGACTACTCCGCGAAGGTCTACCCCAATATAGGCGAGCTGCCCATACTGCTCGTCCTCGCGGGCATTGTTCTGCTCTTTATGGTGATAGGTCTCATAAACGGCGTTGTAGTGGCCGTATTCAAGGTCCCGGCCTTTATCGCCACGCTGGGTATGCAGACCATAGTCTACGGCGCCTGCCTCGTCTTTACCGGCGCGCAGCCCATAGGAGGCCTGCGCTCGGACTACACGATAATAGCCAGCGGCACAGTGCTCAACTTCATTCCCTATATCGGCATAATAGCGGCCGTTATAGGCGCTGTTATGTGGTTTTTATATAACAAAACGCCGCACGGCAAGTATATGTACGCCATAGGCGGCAACGAGAACTCCGCCGAAGTCAGCGGTATAAATACGACCCGCACCAAGATTATAATTTATATGCTCGCCTCTGTGCTCTACGCGGTTGCCGGCTTCATCTACGGCGGCAAGTCCGGCGGCGCTTCGGTCAACCTCGGAATGAGCTACGAGCTGCAGGCCATAGCGGGCTGTACGATAGGCGGCGTTTCCACCAACGGCGGTATAGGCAAAATCAGCGGCATACTCGTCGGCGTTCTGGTCTTTGAGCTGCTGGCCATAGCGATGCAGTTCATGGGCGTTGAGACCTCCTACACCTACATAGTGCAGGGTATCGTCATCA
Organism: Oscillospiraceae bacterium; assembly: GCA_030527085.1. Classification (GTDB taxonomy): domain Bacteria; phylum Bacillota; class Clostridia; order Oscillospirales; family Ruminococcaceae; genus JAUNBN01. Next base: position 1,630 of record JAUNBN010000144.1, on the reverse strand, counting down.
TCTTCGCCGTCGCGCTCGATATCCGCAAGTACGTCGCGAAGAAGTGATGAACAGCGAGACAGACAAAGGCCTTGAGCCTGAAACCTCGGAACAGGAGGCGGCACAGACAGAGAGCGCCGCTGACCCCTCAATAGAGGCGGAGGCCTCGCCTCCCCTGAACGGCGAGGGGGCGCAGGGCGAAAAGCGTCGCTTTAAGCTCCAGCTCGACAACAAAGACCCCGACTTCAAAAACACCAAGGAGCGCCTCTACGACAAGATACCCTTGAGCGTGAAGCAGCTCGATGTGATTCTTGTAATCCTGGCCATACTCTTCGTCGTGTTCTTTGTTTTGGGCATAGTGAGAGGGCAGGGCCCGGCCTGAAGCTTGAACACGCGCTATTTGAATCAAAGTTTTAAGCCCCGCTTAATCGCAGTTGCGATAAGCGGGGCTTTTATCGGGAGCGCTCCGACCACAGCCAATGTCATTTAGTCAGAGCTGCAGCACGCGCCGCTCTCTCAGGCGCTCCAGTCGCAGAGCCTTATGCTGCCGCTTATTGTCTCGGCGCTGACAGCCGTTCCGCCGCCGCCCCAGCTCGCCGTGCTGCCGAAGCTCATGCCGCTGTACTCGTCTCTTACCGAGCCGCTTATGCTCTCGAAATCCAGAGTATAGGGCGCGGCGTCCGAAACGGAGATCCTCAGGCTGCCCGAGGCGCTTTCCGCGTCTATGCTTCGGGTGCCCCTGTCCAGCCTCGTCTTTATAGAACCGCTCACGCTCTCCAGCTCCTGCGTTTCGAAGCAGGCGTCGATAGTTATCGAGCCGCTCACGGAAGCGGCCTTCAGGCTGCGGCCGCCCGCGGATATTTTTATGGAGCCGCTGGTCGTGTCAATATCCAGTTCGGAGCCGGGCGCCTTAACGCTGACGCTGCCGCTCGCGCTGTCTATATCGATATTCGGCTCAAGGCCCCGGGGCAGGCTGAGTATCAGCTTGCCGTCCGGCTTTATGCCGACGGAGGGCTTTTCGCTTATGCTGAGTACACCGTCCTCAAGCGTGTAGAGCGGAGCGGCTGAGCCGGAAAGCGAGCTGAAGCTCACAACTGTTTCATCACCCTCTCCCTCGACTATATCGAGAGAATAGCTCAAAAGGTCTATATCAAGCTTACTAACGTCTTTGAAGCTCTCGCCCGAGGAAAGCTCCTCTCCTGACGGCGAGAGGCTGAAGAGCTTAAGACCGCTCCAGCCGCCGCCTATTATATAGAATGCCGTCAGCAGCGCCGCCGCCAGCAGTATTATCAGCACGACCAGCTTTACCGTTAAAAAGTTTCTATTGCTCATTTTTAGTGCTCCTCAGCTCGTAAGCAGTCTTTATTATGCCGCTCAAAATCCCGGCTATGGGCCAGATGAGCCAGCTTATGTGCCAGGCTCTGGTGAGGAAGCTTATAAGCAGGTAGGCGGCGGTTACAACCATCCAGTAAATTGAGAGCAGGTTCTTGAGCCTCTGCCCCTCGGGGGTGGAGTAGAGCCTGCGCTCGCGCTCGCTCTGCTCGCTGTAATCGCGGTATTCTATGGGCGTTGAGTTCTCGGCGTAGATAATCATGCCCGTCGCGACGGCCACGAGCGCCAGCATGAGCAGCAGGCCTACTATCGGCCCCGA
>JAUNBN010000143.1 GCA_030527085.1 Oscillospiraceae bacterium | reverse complement strand
TCTCCGGCAAGCTCACCTCCAGCCCGATGGTGAACGCCGCGAGCGGCGAGCAGGAGCGCCCCGGCAAGCTGCTCTCCGTAAAGGGCAAGAAGCAGACGGATATAGACGCGATAATAGCGGGCGACATCGGCGCCGTTACCAAGCTCGACAAGACCCGTACGGGCGACACGCTCTGCGCCGCGGGCGAAGTCTACACCTGCCCCGCCATCGAGTTCCCCTACGCCAGCTTCTCCATGGCCGTCTTCGCCAAAAACAAGGGCGACGAGGGCAAGATAAACTCAGCCATTCAGAGACTCATAGACGAGGACAGAACGGTTAAGTATTCGATAAACAGCGAGACCTCGCAGCAGCTTCTCGCCGGCTTGGGCGAGCAGCACCTCGAGACCATAGTTTCCCGCCTCAAACAGAAATTCGGTATAGACGTAGGCCTTGAAAAGCCCAGAGTTGCCTACCGCGAGACCATACGCGCCAAGGCCGAGGCCGAGGGCAAGCACAAGAAGCAGACCGGCGGCGCGGGACAGTTCGGCGTAGTGCAGATGCGCTTCGAGCCCCTGCCGGACGGCGACTTCGAGTTCGTCAACGCCGTAGTAGGCGGCACCGTTCCCAAGGAGTTCATACCCGCAGTCGAGAAGGGCCTTAAGGAGGCCATGCAGCACGGCGTGCTCGCGGGCTACCCGATGACGGGCGTTCGCGCCACGCTCTACGACGGCAAGTACCACCCCGTCGATTCCAAGGAGGTGGCCTTCAAATCCGCCGCGCGCCTCGCCTATAAGGCGGCCTGCGCCAACGCCAAGCCCACGCTGCTCGAGCCCATTAGCTCGCTCAAGGCCTATGTGCCGGATTCCAACACGGGCGACCTCATGGGCGAGATAAACAAGCGCCGCGGCCGCGTGCTCGGAATGAGCCCCGCCGAGGACGGCTTGCAGGTGGTTGAGGCCGAGGTTCCAACGGCTGAGATGTTCGATTTCACCACCTATATGCGCTCCACCACTCAAGGGCGAGGCCACTACACCCTCGACTTCCTGCGCTACGAGCCCCTGCCCGGCAACCTCGAGGCCAAGGTTATAGAGGAGGCCAAGGACCTCCGCGAGGCTGAGGAAGAATAAAAGACACCATATTGATAAGTCCCGGGGCCGCCTCGAAGCGGCTCCGGGATTTTCATGAACTGCTAAAAAGGGCAAGGCAGCTGTGCATATATTTAAGGTATTTTCCCCCCGCCTTCGGCGGGGGGGAAATACCCTAGCTTAATGCCGTTGGCCGAGGGCGGGCACACGAAAAGGTCGCGCAGTTAAGCTTTGCGCTTCTCTTTTTTCGCGGCGGCCTTTGGCATTTAGGCCTCCCGTCCCCTCATATAATAGCCTGACAGCCCTTTGGGGGGAGGAGAGTATGAAAAAGACATTGAGCTTAATTGCGGCCCTGCTCTGCGCTCTGGCGCTCGCGGCCTGTACGCTTGCGGAAGAAGACGGCAAACCGGGCGGCGGGCAGGACAACTTCACCTCGCAGCTCGGCCTTAAAGAGAAAGAGGAGAGCGCGCCGCGCGAGAATTTCAAGCGTGCGGTCTGGGTGAGCTATATAGAGCTCGCAGAACTGCTGAGCGCCGACGAAGCCCGGTTTTCAAACAATCTTGACGAGATGTTTTACAATCTTGAAACGATAAAGACGACGGACATATTCCTGCAGGTGCGCGCCTTCGGCGAGGCGCTTTATTCATCTGAGCTTTTCCCAAGCGCCTCGCTGCTCTATTCAGATTACAGCGAGGATATAAATTACCTTGAAAGGATAGTGAGCGAGGCGCACGAGAGGGGTATGAGGCTGCACGCCTGGATAAATCCCTACCGTCTGGGCGAGTATCCCGAGTTGATCGAGGCTTTAAAAAACCTCGACCGCGAGTCGGTGATAAGTCTTGAAAGCGGCAGCTTTATAGACCCGGCGAGCGAGGCGCTGCGCGAGGCCATAATAGGCGATATAAGCGCGCTTTGTAATAATTACGAGGTAGACGGCGTGCAGTTTGACGACTACTTCTATCCCTTTGCCGAGGAGGAAACGGACGCGGCGCGCTACGAGAGCTATCTCGCCTCGGGCGGGGAGCTGGCGCTCGAAGGCTGGCGCAGGGAGAACGTGACGGCGCTTATAAGCGGCGTTTACGCCGCCGTACACGTGGCCGGAGAAGATATGGTCTTCGGCGTCAGTCCCGACGCTTCAATCGAGAGAAATATGACAAGGCATTATGCCGACGTTGAGAAATGGTGCTCCGGCGAGGGCTTTATAGATTATATCTGCCCGCAAATCTACTACGGCTACGAAAACGAGACCAGACCCTTTAACGAAGCGGTAGAGGAGTGGAAGGAGCTTTCCGCCTCCTGCGAGCTTATAGTGGGCCTTTCGCCTTATAAGGCGGGCAGACAGGACGCTTACGCGGGCAGCGGCTCCTCGGAGTGGCTGGAGAGCTTCGATATAATCTCGCGGCAGTATTCCGACGCTTCAAAGGACGAGGCCGTTGCGGGCGTAGCCTTCTTCCGCTACGGCTCTCTCTTCTCGCCCGAGGAGAGCGTTGAGGCCTTCGCCTCGCTGGAGCTCTACGCCCTGCAGAAGGCCGTGGGCTACGAGGGCTGAGGTCATGCCGCCTGAAAGCGAGCACAGGATAAAAAGAGCCTATGAGGACGGCGAGAGCAAGAGGCTTAGGCGCAAAAGAGCTAAGGCCGGCGTTACGAGGCTCCAATGCGCTTTGAGCATTATAATCTTTACGCTTCTGCTTCTTTTAAAGCTCTTTTCTCCCCAAGGGTTTTTGAAGCTTACTGAACTATATGAGGAGCTGTGGAGGCAGCCCGAGCTGCTCTCGCTTGAAAGTTCCGTTTCAGAGGCCGCCGAGGGGATAATAGCCGCCGCGAGGGAAGGCTTTGATGCTTAAACTGAGCCTCAGGGGCTTTAAGGTTGGGATATCTTTCTGGCTGTGCGTTTTTGCGGCGGTCTCGCTCGCGCTCGCCGAGACCGGGGCGTTTGTGTCCTTTATTATAGCGGCGCTCGCTCACGAAGCCGCCCACGGTATTACCGCGGCGGCCTGCAAGGCGCCGGTAAGGGAGCTGACGCTCGCCTTGGGGAAGTTCGAGCTGGACTGCGGCCTCGAGGCTTTGAGCGACAGGGAGAAAATCGCCGTCTTCCTGAGCGGGCCGCTTGTCAATATTTTTCTCGCGGCGCTGAGCCTCGCGCTGGGGTTTGCGCGGGCGTTTTACGCCAATGCGCTGCTGGCCGCAATAAACCTTTTGCCCTCTGCTCACCTGGACGGAGGCCGCATAATGCTGATACTGCTCTCAAAGGAGCTCTCCTGCAAGACTGCGGCGCGCGCCGTTAAGCTTTCCTCCTTTGTCTGCGGCGTAGCGGTATCGGCACTGGGCGCATTTTTGATAATAAACGAGCAGAGCAACGCGACGGCGCTGCTTTTCGGAATATATATGATACTGGGCGCGCTGAGGGTGGATTGGGAGTGACTCAAAAGCGTGTTAATGCTGTATTTCCCGCGTCGGTGGTCGGACATCGACCCAAGTCGGGGAAAAACAAAAAATCCACGCAACGGAACACGTCCGCTGAATCCTGGCCTGCGTTTGAGAATTTAAATTTTGGTCTATACAAAACCCCTTCGAAGGTGTTAGAATAGCTTAAACCTCGAGGGGGGTCGTCTATGGAAACGATGATAATCGGCGTTGCGGGTGGTACGGGCAGCGGTAAGACCACGATAACGCGCCGCCTTATAAAAGAACTCGGCGACAATATAAGCGTAGTGAATCACGACAACTACTACAAGGCTCACGACGAGTTGAGCTACGAGGAACGCACCCATCTTAACTACGACCATCCCGACGCCTTTGAAACCGAGCTCATGATTTCCGACCTCATGAAGCTCAAGAACGGCGAAACTGTCTACTCGCCCGTCTACGATTTCACGGTCCACAACCGCTCAAAGGACACGGTTGAAATACAGCCCAACCCCGTTATAATAGTTGAGGGAATACTGATACTACAGGACCCTGAGCTAGTAAATATGCTGGATATTAAAATATTCGTCGATACCGACGCTGACGTGAGAATAATCCGCCGCATTTTGAGAGACGTTAAGAGCAGGGGTCGCAGCCTCGATTCGGTCACTACGCAGTACCTGGAGACCGTAAAGCCGATGCACGAGCAGTTTGTTGAGCCCAGCAAGCGCAACGCGGATATAATA
>JAUNBN010000142.1 GCA_030527085.1 Oscillospiraceae bacterium | reverse complement strand
TGATGACCGTGAGTGAAAAACTGAAGGCCCTGCTTTTGGGCGACGCCATGATAGGCAGCGAGGGCTTTTCCGCCGCCTTCGATAAACACCTTTCAAAATACGGCGAAAAGCTTTTCGTCGGCGATTGGGAAAGCGACTGGGGCAGCCTGCAGCACCGCCGTCTTGAGGTCGAGAAGCAGGGACCGGAGATAGAGCCCTGCGACCCGCTCATCCTGGCCCACGGGGCCGAAGCCGACACGCTCTGCGGTCTGTTCATACCCGTTTCGAGCGCCGTTATGGAGGCCATGCCCCGCCTTCGCATGGTAGGCGTTTCGCGCGCGGGGCTGGAAAACGTAAACGTGGCCGAGGCTACGAAGCGCGGCGTTCTGGTCTTTAATGTTATGGGGCGCAACGCCCACGCGGTCTCGGACTTCGCGGTGGGCATGATGCTCGCCGAATGCCGCAACATAGCGCGCGCCCACTACGCAATAAAGAACGGCGAGTGGCGCAAGACCTTTGCTAACAACGGCTTCGTTCCCGAGCTGCACGGCAAGCGCGTGGGGCTGGTGGGCTTCGGCTATATCGGCTCGCTCGTCGCAAAGAAGCTCTCGGGCTTCGACTGCGAGGTAGTGGTCTACGACCCCTACGCCGACGCGAAGCGCATAGAGGAGGCGGGCTGCAAAAAGGTCGAGCTCGAGGAGCTGTTCAAGACGAGCGACTTCATCTCCCTGCACGCGCGCCTTACTGATGAGAACAAGGGCATGGTGAGCGCGAAGCTCATAGGAATGATGAAGCCCACCGCCTATTTTATAAACACCGGGCGCGCAGGTCTTGTAGACCAGGACGCGCTGGCGGCGGCTCTGGCCGAAAAGAGGATTATGGGTGCGGCGCTCGACGTGTTCACTACCGAGCCCATACCCGAGGACTCGCCCTATTTGAAGCTGGACAACGTGACGCTCACGACTCACATAGCGGGAACCACGGCCGATGCGCTGGGCAACTCGCCCTTCCTGCTTATGGAGGACATGGCGAACTTCCTCGACACGGGCGAGGGGCGCTTTATAGTGAACCGCGAGGTGCTCGAGGACGAGGGTTTCAAGGCCTGGCTCGCCTCGCTTAGCGGCTAGAATACGGCAGATAATAAGGCGGCGCTGTTTTCAGCTTGGCAACTCGGATATTTAGGTGTATTTCCCCCGCCTTCGGCGGGGGAAATACAGCCTGGCTTTACGCCATAGCCGCAACCGGGACATACCTCGAGCCCGCCCGCCTTTTGAAACGGAGATTTTAATATGCTTGTAAATTTCAGGGAAATGCTCGGCGAGGCCTACGAAAAGGGCTATGCCGTCGGCTCCTTCAACGTATACAACTACGAGACCATGCGCGGCGTCTGCGACGCGGCGCTCGAGAGCGGCACAAACAGCGTTATAGTCGCCTTCGGCGCGAAGTATCTCGAGAATATGTCGCTCGGCGAGGCCGCAGCCCTGGCGCGCGCGCTTTCCGAAGAGCGCTCTCTCAAGCTCTGCCTGCACCTCGACCACTGCAAAAGCCTCGAAACCATCTACGCCGCGCTTCGCGCGGGCTTCGGCTCCGTCATGTACGACGGCTCCGAGCTGCCCTTTGAGCAAAACGCCGCCAACACCGCCAGAGTCTGCGAGGCGGCGCACGCCTGCGGCGTAAGCGTAGAGGCCGAGCTGGGCTCGCTGGCCGCCGGAGAGCAGTCCCACGAGGGCGAAAAGACCGACCGCGAGATATATACCGACCCTGCCGCGGCCGCCGAGTTTATAGAAAAGACGGGCGTGGACGCGCTGGCCGTCTCCGTCGGCACAGTACACGGTCTGTATAAAGGCGAGCCGAATATACGTTTAGACATACTTGAGGACATCAACGGCAGATGCAAAACTCCCCTCGTACTGCACGGCGGCTCGGGGATACCCGAGGAGACCATAAGAGAGTGCATCAAAAGGGGCATAGCCAAGATAAACGTCAATACGGAGATATCCGTTTACGCTGTCTCGCGCCTCAAGGACGACTTTGCGGCCGAAAAGCCGCCGCACCTCTCGGTGCTTTCAATAAGGCAGCGCGAGTATGTTAAAGAGACGGTAAAGAAATATATAAGCTTCTTCGGCGCTCGCGCCTGAGAGCGCGGACGGAGAGCGGAGGCGGATTATGAAATACATCATAGGCGTGGACGTGGGCACGCAGAGCCTGCGCTCGGGTGTGCTCTCTCAGGAGGGCGAGTTCCTCTTTGTCGCCAGTCGTGAGTACAGCCCGGACTTCGGCGAGGGCAACCGCGCCGAGCAGAGGACCGAAAGCTGGCGCGAGGCGCTTTTTGAGACGCTCGAGGAGGTGGGCGTCTATCTCGCCTGGAATCCCAAGATAGAGCCCGAATGCATAGCCGTGACCTCCCAGCGCGCCTCGGTAATACCTGTTGACAGAGACGGCGAGCCGCTCTATCCCGCGCTGATGTGGCAGGACAAGCGCGCCACAAGGGAGTGCGATGAGATAGCGGCGAAGATAGCGCCCGAGGAGCTTTACAGGCAGTGCGGTCTGAGGCTCGACCCCTATTTCTCGCTGCCCAAAATGCTCTGGCTTAAAAACAACAGGCCGGATATCTGGCAAAAGGCCTGTAAGCTCATAGGCGTTCAGGACTATATAGCGCTACTCTTGACGGGCCGCTATGTAACCGACCGCTCGCAGGCCTGCCGCACCATGCTGCTGGATATAAACAGCCTTGATTGGAACGCGGCGCTGCTTGATATGTTCGGCATTGATAAGAATATGCTCTGCGAGCTCATCGAGCCCGGAGCCGCGGCGGGAGCGCTCTGCGAGAGCACGGCGAAGCGTACGGCGCTGCATGCCGGCCTGCCCGTCCTGCTCTGCGGCGGCGACCAGCAGTGCGCCGCGCTCGCGCTCGGCCTTTTCGAACCGGGAGACGCCACGGCCAACACGGGAACGGGCTCCTTTGTATTGGGCTATACCGACCGCCCGGCCTTTGACGAAAAGCAGCGCGTGCTCTGCTCCGCGGCCGCCATACCCGGCGAGCGCATAGTAGAGGCGGGAATCTACGCCTCGGGCGCTACCTACAACTGGTGCCGCAGGCAGTTCTTCGGCGAGTCCGGGGCCGAGGATGTGGATTTTGAAAAACTGAACGCGGAGGCCGCTTCCTCGCCGCCGGGCGCTAACGGCGCCGTTGCCCTGCCGCATTTTTCGGGCAGCGCCGCGCCCTACTGGAACCCGCTGGCAAAAGGCCTTTTCTTCAATCTCGGGCTGGGCACAACAAGAGGCGACCTCTGCCGCGCCGTGCTCGAGGGCATAGCGGGGGAGATATCCGACAACCTCGCGCTCATCTCGCGCAACGCGCGCCCTGTAGAGCGGCTCTACGTCGCCGGAGGGCTCACGCGCTCGCCGCTCTACTGCCAGATAATGGCGGACAGCGCGCGGGTAAAGGTTGTACGGCGCAGCAATGTCGAGGCCGCGCTGCTGGGCTGCCTTATGAGCGCCTGCGTCACGCTCGGCGTTTACAAGAGCTACCGCGAGGCCTTCGAGGCCATAGCACCCAAACAGTCGCAGACCTTTGAGCCCGACGAGGGGGCCTCCTTAGTCTACGACCATGCCCGCGAGCTGCGCAGACAGCTCTACGCCGCGCTCGACCGCGACGGGGTCTACACTCTCGCCCAAAGAGGCTGAAAAACCGAATACACTTCAGCCCCGCTCAGAGCGAAAGCCTGAGCGGGGCTTGCTGTTTAGTTCGGTGGGCGGAACACGGCATAGAATCACGCGGCGGCACTCCCGCTTTGAGTACTTTTGTGCGTTTATGCGCCGCTTGTTTTTGGAAAGACGGTTCTCAGCTCTGGCGCGGCCTGGTGCCCGGCGCGGCGTTTTTAGCCTCGAGGTTATCCGAGCCCTCAATTATGTAGAGCGGGCGGCATTTTACCTCGTCGTAGATGCGGCAGATGTATTCGCCCAGCAGTCCCGAGAAGAACATCTGCACGCCCGCGAAGAACACAATAAGAAGCCCTCTATGGGCGAGGCGAAGAGAAAGCGCTGCACGAGCCAGAAGAGCCCCAGCAGCGCGCCGAAGACCGCAAAGCCGAAGCCCATGCCGCACATTATTTTGAGCGGCTTGGAGGAGAAGCAGATGAGTCCGTTGAGGCCTATGGTGAGCGAACCGGTGAAGCGATTGTATTTGCCCTTATCGGCAAAGCGAGCGTCGCGGCGGTACTGCACGGCGGTCTGCTTGAAGCCGACGAAGGCCACCATGC
>JAUNBN010000141.1 GCA_030527085.1 Oscillospiraceae bacterium | reverse complement strand
CGCCACTGCTACAAGTGCTTGAGAAACTGCGATGTAAAGGCCATTTCCGTAATAAACGAGCAGGCGCATATAATGACGGAGCACTGCATTCATTGCGGCCACTGCCTCGAGGTCTGTCCGCAGAACGCCAAGACCTTCGCGAGCAACCTCGATAAAATAAAAGGCTTTATACGCGCGGGCTGCAAGACCGTAGTCTCCGTGGCGCCAGCCTATCTGGGCGTGCTCGACTACGAGAGCCCCGGCCAGATAGTGGACGCGCTTTTAAAGCTGGGCTTCTCCGAAATAAGGGAGACCGCCGAGGGCGCGGCGCTCGTGACCGCGAGATACGTCGAGATTTTAAAAGAGGGCAAAATGCCCAACGTCATCTCCACCTGCTGCCCGAGCATAAACGATTTGGTTGAAAAATACTTCCCCTCGCTCACGCCTCTGCTCGCGCCGGTGGTCTCGCCCATGATAGCGCACGGCAGGCTTATAAAGCAGATGTACGGCAAAGAGGTAAAGACAGTATTCTTAGGCCCCTGCATAGCGAAGAAGGCCGAGGCCGAGGACGACGAGCGCGTTGCGGGAGTCATAGACGCCGTCTTCACCTTTGAGGAGCTGCTCGAGTGGCTTGCCGAGGAGAAGATAGAGCTGCGCGAGTGCGAGGACAGGCCCTTCGCCAATCCCGACCCGAAAGTGAACAGGCTCTACCCCGCCAGCGGCGGCGTGGTCAAGTCCGTGCTCTGCGAAGACGCAAACGACTCCTACCAGAAGCTGCATGTTGACGGCCTCAAGTCCTGCATGGAGCTGTTCAGAGGCATGGAAAAGGGCGAGGTCGAGGGCTGCTTTATAGAGGTGAACACCTGCCCCGGCGGCTGCGTCAAGGGTCCGGCCTCCACCCGCTGGAACGCCACAAACGTACCCGCTTTGGTAAAGCTCATAAAGCGGGTGCCGGAGGACGAGAAATCCGAAATCAGCGCCGACGGCCTGGATATTTCACGCGGCTTCGCGCCCAAACACTTCGACGACAGGCATCCCTCCGAGGAGGAGATAAAGGCTGTTTTGAACAGCATTGGCAAGTTCAGCCGAGAGGACGAGCTGGACTGCGGGGCCTGCGGCTACGCCTCCTGCCGCGACAAGGCCATAGCCGTAATTCAGGGCAAGGCGGAGCTCAATATGTGCCTGCCCTACGCGCTCACTCAGGCTGAGTCCATGGCCAATGTGGTAATGGACACAGCGCCCGACCTCATCTTTATAGTCGATCAGCAGCTCAGGATAAAGGAGTGCAGCCCCGTGGCGCAAAAGGTGCTGGGCCTCTCCCACAGCCAGCTCTGCGAGAGCTATATCTTCGAGTACTTCGACGAGGCGAGCATAGCGAGGGCGCTGGATACCAAAAAGAGCCGCACGGGCAAGAGAATATATGTAAAAGACCTCGACATGACCTTCTCCGAGCGCGTGGTCTATATAGAGGCCATGGACTGCGTTTTGGTGCTGTACAGGGACATAACAAAAGAAGAAAAGGACCGCGAGCAGCGCCAGAGGACGAAGGCCGAGACGATGGAAATGGCGCAGAGGGTAATAGACAAGCAGATGATGGTGGCGCAGGAGATAGCGGGGCTGCTGGGCGAGACCACCGCCGAGACGAAGGCCACGCTGACAAAGCTGCGCTCAACCGTGCTTTCGGAGGACTGAGATGGGCGCTTTCATAGACATGGCCTGGCAGAGCCTCAACAAGTACGGCGAGGAGCTCTGCGGCGACATGGTGCAGATACTGCACATAGAAAACTCCGACATCGCGATACTTGCCGACGGCATGGGCAGCGGCGTTAAGGCCAATATTCTCGCTACGCTTACCACCAAGATACTGGGCACAATGCTGCTCGAGGGCATGAGCATAGACGAGTGCGTTCAGACCATAGCCAAGACCCTGCCCATCTGCAAGGTGCGCGACATCGCCTACGCCACCTTCAGCATACTTCAAATATTTAAAGACGGCAGCGCCTATCTCGTGGAGTACGACAACCCCAAATGCCTCTTTATAAGAGACGGAAAGGTCGTGGACTACTCCTGCGAGGAGCGCGAGATAGAGGGCAAGAACATCCGCGAATACCATTTCAATGTAGAGATAGGCGACTGCTTTGTGCTGATGAGCGACGGCGTCATCTGGGCGGGCGCGGGGCCTATTATGAACTACGGCTGGACCTGGGACAGCGTGGCGGACTACACCTTAAGGCACGTCGCCGAGACAAAGTCCGCCGTGAGGCTGACCTCTCTGATTTCCGAGGCCTGCCGCGACCTCTATATCGGCCGCCCCGGCGACGACACCACGGTATCCGTCGTGACCGTTCGCAAGAGCAAGATACTGAGCATTTTTACAGGCCCGCCCAAAAACCCCGGCGACGACGAAAAGATAATGCGGGATTTTATGGATTCCGAGGGCAAAAAGGTGATAGCGGGCGGTACAACGGCCCAGATAGCCTCGCGCGTTCTGGGCAAGAAGATAAACATGACCGTCACCCATCTTGAGGGGGACGTGCCGCCCGAGTCCTCAATAGAGGGGATAGACCTCGTTACCGAGGGCATAGTCACGCTCGGCAAGGCGCTCGACCTGCTCGAGCGCTTCGATCGTCAGGACTTCGACGGCTCCTTTTTCGAGGAGCTGGACGCGGACAACGGCGCGGCCAAGCTCGCAAAGCTGATTATAGAGGAGAGCACGGAGCTGCGCTTCTTTGTGGGCACGGCGCTCAACGAGGCCCATACCTTCGAGGGCATGGACTTCACCTTGAGCCTGCGCAGCAATCTCATCCAACGCCTTATCGACGTGGCCAAGCGCATAGGCCGCCGCGTCAGCGCGGAGTATTTTTAAGGTCGGCCGCAGGGACGCGCTGCGCGCTCTTTTCGCTTATTTCCGGCGGAGGGTTTTGTTTCGGCCGAAGCCGCCTATAGTATAAAAAACAAGCGGCAGGGCTTTCGCCCGCCGCTTGCAGTATTTAACATACTATTCTAAGCCGCGCTCACTTCGCTCCAGCTGCCGTAAATAGTGCCCGCGTCGAGCGTTTTGTAGGCGCGTATCTTGTATTCGTAGGTCTTTCCCGCCTCGCGGTTGTTGTCCGCAAAGGAGACGGCCTCTCCGTTTTCAACTGCGGCAAAGCGAGTGAAGCGCTCCTCCGATACCTCGCGGCGGTAAATCTGGTAGCCGCTGGCCGAGGGTACGGCCGTCCAGCTGAGGCTCGCAGAGCCGCTTATAAGGGAGGCGGAAAAGTCGGCGGGCGGCACGCTTATGCTCTCGACCCACTGCGCGTAGAGCGTGTGGTCGGAGGCCTTTACGGCGGGCGTGCTCGCGCTGCGGCGGTTAACGCCCTTTTCGTCCGTAGCCCAGCCGGTGAAGATATAGCCCTCGCGCGTTGGCACCGGCAGCGCGCCGTAGGGCTCGCCGTAGGTGACCGTTATACTCTCGAAGCTGCCCTCGGCGCCGTTTAAGGAGAAGCTGACAGTGTATTGGTTGGGAGCCCATTGCGCGTAAAGGGTGTGGTCGCCCGCTATGGAAAGCTCGCTTTCGTCCGTTATTAAACTGCCGCCCTCAGGGGAGGTGTACCAGCCCTCGAAGTAGTAGCCTATCTTTTCGCCCGCATCGGGAAGGCTTCCGTAGGCGGAGCCGTAGTAGAGTACCTCGCTCTCCGGCTGCAAATCGCCGCCGTTAGAGTCGTAGGAAACGGTGTATTGATTAGCGTTCCAGTGCGCGTAGTAGGTCAGCTCAAAGGCGGCGGGAACGGTCGTCACGTCGGCCTCAGTGCCGCCGGTTTCGGAGGTGTACCAGCCTGCGAAGGTGTAGCCCGCTCTTGTGGCCGAGGGCAGTGCGCCTATTGAGTCGCCGCCGCCCACAAAGGAGCTGGCGTATTCGGCCGTGCCGCCGCAAGCCTCAAAGTAGACCGCGGTGCCGCTGTCTATAAGCTCGTAATTGGTGGCGCGGTAGACGGAGAAGGCGTGGTCGTAGACCTCGGCCAGATGCTCTGTTGTAAAGGTGTTGCGGGAAATGGCGCTGTTGTAGTTGCCGTGATAGACGTCAACCGAGACGACGGCGCCGCTGGTGTCGTAGTTTACCCGCTCCACTATCATCGTGTGGACGTTGTTGCCGCTGTGTCCCTGAAGCACATCGCCGACGCGGGCGCGAGAGAGCAGGGAAGCCACGTTATTGGCGGTTACAGCGCCCAGAGTGAGGGCTTTCGCCTCGCTGGTGACCGGGTCAACGCCGCCGCAGCCGTCGATAGAG